>JABSPN010000001.1 GCA_013214425.1 Flavobacteriaceae bacterium
ATCGCCAGCTTTATCACCAAAGATTGCTCTTAATAACTTCTCTTCTGGAGTAGGATCTGATTCACCTTTTGGAGTAATCTTACCAATTAAGATATCTCCAGGTTTAACTTCAGCTCCAACTCTAATCATTCCATTTTCATCAAGATCTTTAGTTGCTTCTTCACTTACGTTAGGAATGTCGTTTGTTAATTCTTCATTTCCTAATTTAGTATCTCTAACTTCTAAAGAGTATTCATCGATATGGATTGATGTAAAGATATCTTCCCTTACAACTTTTTCAGAAATAACAATGGCATCCTCGAAGTTATATCCTTTCCAAGGCATGAAAGCTACTTTCATGTTTCTACCTAGAGCTAATTCTCCTAGTTGTGTAGCATATCCTTCACATAATACCTGACCTTCTTGAACTTTATCCCCTTTTCTTACAATAGGTTTTAAGTTAATAGAAGTTCCCTGGTTTGTTTTTCTGAACTTGATTAAGTCGTATGATTTAATATTTGAATCAAAACTTACTAACTCTTGATCACTTGTTCTATCGTATTTGATAACAATTTTTTCAGCATCAACGTATTCTACTTCACCTGCTCCTTCGGCATTGATTAATACTCTTGAATCTTTTGCTACTTGTCTTTCAAGACCTGTTCCTACAATTGGAGATTCTGGTCTTAATAATGGTACAGCCTGACGCATCATGTTAGATCCCATTAAGGCACGGTTGGCATCATCATGTTCTAAGAATGGAATTAACGAGGCTGAGATAGAAGCAATTTGGTTAGGCGCTACATCAGAATAATTAATCACTGCAGGATCAACAACTGGGAAATCTCCCTCTTCTCTAGCAATAATTTTATCAGCATCAATCTTTCCATTAGCGTCTAATGGAATATTAGCTTGCGCTATTTTCATTCCTTCTTCCTCTTCAGCACTTAAGTAAATGATTTCATCAAGATTTACTTTTCCATCATCAACTTTACGATAAGGTGTTTCAATGAATCCCATTGAGTTTACTTTCGCAAATACACCTAATGAAGAAATTAATCCAATATTCGGTCCTTCAGGAGTTTCAATAGGACATAATCTTCCGTAGTGTGTATAGTGAACATCACGAACCTCAAAACCTGCTCTTTCTCTTGAAAGTCCTCCAGGTCCTAATGCTGATAATCTTCTCTTGTGAGTAATCTCAGCAAGTGGATTTGTTTGGTCCATGAACTGAGATAACTGATTCGTTCCGAAGAAAGAATTAATAACAGAAGAAAGAGTCTTCGCATTAATCAAATCAATCGGTGTGAATACTTCATTATCACGAACATTCATTCTTTCACGAATCGTTCTAGCCATACGAGCTAAACCAACACCAAATTGTTGTGATAATTGTTCTCCGACTGTTCTAACACGTCTGTTTGATAAGTGATCAATATCATCTATTTCAGCTTTAGAGTTAATTAACTCGATTAAATACTTAATAATCGTGATTATATCTTCTTTAGTTAAAACTTGCTTATCCATAGCGATATCAAGTTGTAACTTCTTATTCATTCTATAACGTCCTACTTCACCTAAATTATAACGTTGATCAGAGAAGAATAATTTATCAATAATTCCTCTTGCTGTTTCCTCATCTGGCGGTTCAGCGTTACGTAATTGTCTATAGATATGTTCAACAGCCTCTTTTTCTGAGTTAGTTGGATCTTTTTGTAATGTATTATGAATAATCGCATAATCTGCAGATTGACTTTCTTCTTTGTGAATAAGAATAGTTTTAGCTCCAGATTCTAAGATTTCTTCTATATGGTCTTTTTCAAGAATTGTATCACGATCTAATACAATTTCATTTCTCTCGATAGATACTACTTCTCCTGTATCTTCATCTACAAAATCTTCATGCCATGTATTTAATACACGAGCTGCTAATTTTCTACCAAGATATTTTTTAAGTCCAGTTTTAGACACTTTGATTTCTTCAGCAAGATCAAATATTTCAAGAATATCTTTATCTCTTTCGAAACCAATAGCTCTAAATAATGTTGTTACTGGTAATTTTTTCTTTCTATCAATATAGGCGTACATAACGCTATTGATATCTGTTGCAAATTCAATCCAAGAACCTTTAAAAGGAATTACTCTTGCTGAATATAATTTAGTACCGTTAGCATGAAACGACTGTCCAAAGAACACTCCAGGAGATCTGTGTAGCTGAGATACTACAACTCTTTCTGCTCCATTGATAACGAATGTTCCACTAGGCGTCATATAAGGAATTGTACCTAAATAAACATCTTGTACTATTGTTTCAAAATCTTCATGCTCAGGATCTGTACAATAAAGTTTTAGTCTAGATTTTAAAGGTACACTGTAGGTTAATCCTCGTTCTATACACTCCTGAATACTATAGCGGGGTGGATCTATAAAATAGTCCAGGAATTCTAACACGAATTGATTACGTGTGTCTGTGATTGGAAAGTTTTCCATGAAAGTATGATATAAACCTTCATCACCTCTCTCTTCAGATTTTGTTTCTAACTGGAAAAAGTCTTGAAACGATTTAATCTGGATATCAAGAAAATCTGGATAATCAGATTTATTTTTTATTGAGGAAAAACTTAATCTCTCTGCTTGATTTGCCAACATCAATTAACGGAATTTAGATTAAAAAAATAAAAATTTTTGTGGTTGCGTATATATACGCAAAAGGGTTTAGGTCTTAGGGACTATTCCCCAGACCTAAACCAAGTTCTTTGGTCAGCTAAGCTATTACTTAAGCTCAACTTCAGCTCCTGCCTCTTCTAAGGAAGCTTTAAGCCCTTCTGCTTCGTCTTTAGACACACCTTCTTTAATTGCTTTTGGTGCGCTATCTACGATTTCTTTAGCTTCTTTAAGACCTAAACCAGTTAATTCCTTAACTAATTTAACTACAGCTAATTTAGATCCTCCTGGAGCGTTTAAGATTACGTCAAACTCAGTTTGCTCTTCACCTCCACCAGCGTCTCCACCAGCTCCTGGTCCTGCTACAGCTACAGCTGCAGCAGCAGGCTCAATACCGTATTCATCTTTTAATATATCAGCTAACTCATTAACTTCTTTTACTGTTAAGTTAACTAATTGTTCTGCGAAATCTTTTAAATCTGCCATTTTCTATCGTTTTAAAAATTTTTATTAATTGTTTATTAAGTGCGTACTTATTTGTTTACTATCCTTCTTTTTCGGATAATGATTTTAAGATACCTGATAATTTACCTCCTCCAGATTGAAGTGCTGAAATAACATTCTTAGCAGGAGATTGTAATAATCCGACAATATCTCCGATAAGCTCTTCTCTAGACTTGATGTTAACAAGAGTCTCTACTTGATCATCTCCAATAAAGATTGCTTCTTCAATAAAAGCTCCTTTTAAAAGAGGACGATCAGCTTTTTTTCTAAATTCTTTGATCACTTTAGCAGGTGCATTACCCGTCTCGGCGATCATTAATGAAGAATTTCCTTTTAATACCGATGGTAAATCTCCAAAATCTTTATCTGAAGCTTCCATAGCTTTAGTAAGTAAGGTATTTTTAACAACAGCTAAACTTACACCGGCTTTAAAACAAGCTCTACGTAGATCTGAAGTATTTCCAGCGCTTAAACCAGAAATATCAGCGATATAAATATTATTATTATCTGCTAACTGAGCAGTTAATTCTTCAATAACTTGTGCTTTTTCTTCTCTAGTCATGATATGATTCTTTAACTACTAATTAAGCGTTTTAGGATCTATCGCCACACTTGGACTCATAGTACTAGACATAAAAATACTTTTAATGTATGTACCTTTTGCCGCAGTTGGCTTTAGTTTCACTAATGTTTGTAATAATTCTTGAGCATTTCCTGCGATATTTTCAGCAGAAAAAGACGCTTTACCTATTGCAGCATTTAATAATTCTTGAACATTTTCTTCAATTTGATTTTCAGTAAAAGAAATTTTTCCTACACCTGTATGTATGATTCCAAATTTATCAACTTTAAAGTCAATTTTACCAGCTTTCACTTCTTTAACTGCTTTAGCAATATCCATGGTAACAGTACCTGTTTTCGGATTTGGCATCAAACCTCTTGGTCCTAATACTCTACCCAATGGTCCTAATTTACCCATTACACTTGGCATAGTGATGATTACATCAACATCTGTCCAACCACCTTTAATCTTCTGTAAGTACTCATCGAGTCCTACAAAATCAGCTCCAGCTTCTTGAGCTTCAGCTTCTTTATCTGGTGTCACTAATGCTAATACTTTTACATCTTTACCAGTACCATGTGGTAATGTTACTACACCTCTTACCATTTGATTTGCTTTACGTGGATCTACTCCTAAACGTACTGCAATATCAACAGAGGCATCAAATTTTGCATTAGTAATTTCTTTTACTAATGATGAAGCATCCTCAACAGAATACAATTTATTCTTATCGATTTTTGCTAATGCTTCCTTTTTCTTTTTAGTCATTCTTGCCATCTTGTTCTCCTTTTAGATTAAAATGGTGCTTCACCAGATACAGTTATTCCCATAGATCTTGCCGTACCTGCAACCATTTTCATTGCAGATTCGATAGTAAATGCATTTAAATCTTGCATTTTGTCTTCAGCTATGGTTTTAATTTGATCCCAAGAAACATTAGCTACTTTTCTTCTGTTAGGTTCACCTGAACCCTTTTTGATCTTAGCTGCTTCCAACAATTGTACCGCTGCTGGTGGAGTCTTTATGACGAATTCGAAAGACTTATCTGCGTATACAGATAAAACTACTGGAAGTACTTTACCTTGCTTGTCCTGTGTTCTCGCATTAAACTGCTTACAGAACTCCATGATATTTACTCCAGCAGCACCAAGAGCGGGTCCAACCGGTGGCGAAGGATTCGCAGCACCTCCCCTAACTTGTAGCTTAACTACTTTACTTAACTCTTTTGCCATTTTAAATTTAATTTAATATATGCGGCATCAACAAAATTTGGAAGCTGTTAACACCTATTGTAACATATTATACTTTTTCTACTTGCATATAGCTCAACTCTAACGGCGTTTTTCTTCCGAAAATCTTAACCATTACTTCAAGCTTACGCTTTTCTTCATTGATTTTCTCAATGATTCCGTTGAATCCATTGAAAGGTCCATCAACAACTTTAACAGACTCACCTACCATAAATGGTATGGCAACGTTTTCATTTTCTACAGACAACTCGTCTACCTTACCTAACATTCTGTTCACCTCTGCCTGTCTTAATGGAACTGGATCTCCTCCTTTAACTTCTCCTAGGAAACCAATCACACCATTGATTGATTTAATGATATGTGGCACCTCTCCAGCTAAGTTAGCTTGTACCATAACATATCCTGGAAAGTAAACCTTTTCTTTATTAATTTTCTTTCCATTTCTAATCTGAACCACTTTTTCAGTAGGCACTAAAATTTGCTTTACAAAATCCTGTAATCCAAATCTAGCTATCTCAGATTCGATATAATTTTTCACCTTATTTTCTTGACCGCTTACCGCCCTAACTACATACCAATTCATAACTCAAGAAATTACTTTAATAGGTTTAAAGCGTTTTTAATAAGGGAATTAAATGCTTGATCTACTCCAAAGATTGCTAATGAAAAAAGAATTGAGAATACAGCTACTATAACTGTTAACTTTTGTCCATCAACCCACGAAGGCCATGAAACATTGTTCTTCAATTCAGAAAAAGCATCTCTTATATACTTAATTAATTTCATAAACTATCTATATTATCGTGTTTCTAATCGAGTTAACTCGTACACTTCATTTGCACGGGTTGAGAGGCTCGAACTCCCGACACCTGGTTTTGGAGACCAGTGCTCTACCAACTGAGCTAAACCCGTATTTTAGTATTATAAATTATACAAATGAAGGCGCCTCCATGAAAGGAAGCACCTTACTGTATAAATAAATCTATTGTTTAGTCTAAGATTTCAGTTACCTGACCAGCACCTACTGTTCTACCACCTTCTCTGATCGCGAACCTTAAACCTACGTTTAATGCGATAGGGTTGATTAAGTCAACAGTAATAGTTAAGTTATCACCAGGCATAACCATCTCAACTCCATCAGGCAAGTTAATTGTACCTGTTACATCAGTTGTACGTACGTAGAACTGTGGACGGTAGTTGTTATGGAATGGAGTGTGACGACCACCTTCTTCTTTTTTAAGGATATAAACCTCAGCTTTGAACTTAGCGTGAGGAGTGATTGAACCTGGCTTACAGATTACCATACCTCTTCTAATTTCAGTCTTTTCAATACCTCTTAATAAAATACCTACGTTATCTCCAGCTTCTCCTCTATCTAAGATCTTACGGAACATCTCAACTCCAGTAATAGTAGAAGATAATTTTTCAGCTCCCATACCAATGATATCTACAGCATCTCCTGTGTTAGCAACTCCAGTCTCGATACGACCAGTTGCAACAGTACCACGACCAGTGATTGAGAACACGTCTTCGATTGGCATTAAGAAATCTTTATCAACCTCTCTTAATGGCTCTTCGATCCAAGAATCAACAGCTTCCATTAATTCCATCACTGTATCAACCCACTTTTGCTCTCCATTTAAAGCCCCTAAAGCAGAACCTTGAATTATAGGAACATTATCACCGTCATACTCATAAAAAGTTAATAACTCTCTAATTTCCATCTCAACCAATTCCAATAATTCGTCATCATCCACCATGTCTACTTTGTTCATAAAAACAACCATTCTAGGAATACCTACTTGTCTTCCTAATAGAATATGTTCCCTAGTTTGAGGCATAGGTCCATCAGCTGCTGAAACAACAAGAATACCTCCGTCCATTTGTGCAGCTCCAGTTATCATATTTTTTACATAATCGGCGTGACCTGGACAGTCAACGTGAGCGTAGTGACGATTAGCAGTTTGGTACTCAACGTGAGATGTATTAATTGTAATACCTCTTTCTTTTTCTTCTGGAGCGTTATCGATAGTATCGAAGTCTCTCTTTTCAGATAAACCTGCATTAGCTAACACTGTAGTAATTGCAGCAGTTAAAGTAGTTTTACCGTGATCTACGTGTCCGATAGTACCAATATTTAAGTGTGGTTTCGAACGATCAAAAGTTTCCTTTGCCATGATTAATTAATTTTTATTCTTATTATATATTAGTGTTCAAATTTATGCTTACCAAAAGAGCCAATGACGGGATTTGAACCCGTGACCTCATCCCTACCAAGGATGCGCTCTACCAACTGAGCTACACCGGCTTTTGTTGGATTTTATTGAGCGGGAGACGAGGTTCGAACTCGCGACATTCAGCTTGGAAGGCTGACGCTCTACCAGCTGAGCTACTCCCGCATTTTAGTTCCGAATTTTGATTTACAATTTATGATTTAAAATCATGATTCAACAACTTAAAATTTCAAATTCAACAATCTGAAAATATTCTTGTGGGGAGAGCAGGATTCGAACCTGCGAAGTCGAAAGACAACGGAGTTACAGTCCGTCCCATTTGGCCGCTCTGGAATCTCCCCTATTCTGGTCAATATTTTTAAGAACTTTTTAGAGCCGATGGAGGGACTCGAACCCACGACCTGCTGATTACAAATCAGCTGCTCTAGCCAGCTGAGCTACATCGGCTTTAAACAATAAAAAAGCCCGCTATTTCTAACGGACTGCAAATGTATATATTTTTTTCTTTTTACAAAATATTTTTTCTCTTTTTTTACTTAAGAATATGCTCTTAATTTTTCCTTACGTTTTTTCAACTGTCTTTCTAAGCTTTGGATCGCTATATCTGCACCTTCCTCAAATGTTTTACATTGTTTTTTTACTATAAATTCATCCCCTGGTACACTCATCTTTACTTCAAAAATTTTATTCTCTTTTTCTGAAGTATTCTCAACCTTTAAAAATACATCTGAACAGATTACTGTATCGTAAAATAATTCGAGTTTATCCAGTTTCTTCTGAATAAAATCTTTTAATTTTTGATCTGCTACAAAATTCACTGATTGTGTGTTCACCTTCATACTTTAGATTTTTTTAGGGTTACTACTTAGTTTTTATTTCTAGGATGCGAATTTGTATATACATTTTTTAGTTGTTGTATGTCATTATGTGTATATACTTCTGTTGCCGCTAGACTAGAATGTCCCAACAGCTCTTTGAGAGCGTTTAAATCAGCCCCTTGATTCAATAAGTGAGTTGCGAATGAATGTCGAATCATGTGTGGACTTTTCTTGACTTTTGTTGAAACCATACCAAAGTACGAATTTATGACTCGATAAACAAATGTTTCATAAATTTTTAACCCTTTATTTGTGATAAAAAAATACTCTTTTTCCTTTGCCCCCATCTCTCTCTTTTCTCTCTCATATTTCTGAAGTGTTTCGAGCACACTATTAATTAAAGGAAGTATTCTTTCTTTATTCCTTTTACCTAAAACTTTTATCGTCTTTTTGCTATAATCTATGTCCTTATGTTTTAGTGCAATTAATTCACTTCTCCTGATTCCTGTCGCATAAAACAATTCGACTATAGCTCTGTTTCTGATTCCACTAAACGAATCATCTTCTGAAATCAAATTGATAACTTGTTCCATTTCTTTATCTGAGAAAGGAACCTGAATTTTCTTAGCCACTTTTAGTGCTTTGTGTTTAGCCAGGGGATTCACCTGAATTTCTTTGATTTTAATCAGAAACTTGAAATAGGTATTTAGCGAGGAAATTTTTCTATTGATACTTCTATTACTGATACCAGATTCTGAAAGCATCACTATCCAACTTCTAATTTGGGAATAGTTTACCCTATCTATTTCTATTACTCTATATTCTTCTTTACAAAAATCTGCAAAAGAACTTAAATCCGAACGATACGATTTGACTGTGTGATCAGAATAATTTTTCTCAAAAGTTAAGTAATCAATAAATTTAAAAAAGGGCATAAAAAAAACCGTTTAAACAAATTTAAGAATTGTATTTAAACGGTTTACTATAATTTATAAGGAAAAACTATATATCTTCGGCGTCTCTTAAGCTTTGGATATATTGAGCTTTTTGAATTTCTGCTCTTCTCTTAACAGAAGGCTTCACAAAATGCTTTCTTGCACGTAATTGCTTCATTTTTCCTGTCTTATCAAACTTTCTCTTAAAGCGCTTTAATGCTCTATCTATATTTTCTCCGTCTTTAACTGGTATAATTAACATAAGCTTTAACCTCCTCTCTTTTAGCGTTCGGGCTGCAAATATATTATATAATTAATAATGCGCAATTTTTTTTCTTAAAATATATTCAGCGACACAAGTCAACGTTAAAAACTAGGCAATTACTGTAGAGCTGTAT
>JABSPN010000010.1:0-13216 GCA_013214425.1 Flavobacteriaceae bacterium
GTTCCAGCTGTCCACTGCCAGTTTCCTACATTTTGGGCTAAATCAAAATCCAAAAGTTTCAAGGCAAAGTAAGCTTCACCCCATCTCCAGTCAATTAGCAGATGTTTGCAAAGAAAACTTGCACAAATCATACGTACCCTGTTATGCATGTAGCCAGTTTGATTTAGTTCTCGCATACCCGCATCAACTATTGGATAACCTGTTTTACCATTGCACCATTTTTTGAACTCTTCTTCATTATTTCTCCAGAGAATTGCGTCATATTTTCTCTTAAAATTATGTTTTTCAGAATCTGGGAAATGATAGAGAATTTGCATAAAAAATTCTCTCCATATGAGTTCCTTTAGAAAAGTTTTTGAACTTGTTTTTAAGGCTTCTATCACACACTCTCTAACGCTAATAAAGCCGAACCTTAATAGCGGACTTAAGTTTGATGTCCCTTTAATGGAAGGAATATTTCGTGTTTCTTGATAATTGGCAATAAGACCTTCTGAAAGATTTACAGGACGTAAGCCGATAGTACTTTCAATAAAACCAAGATCTTTTAATTGGGGAAATTGGAAAGAGAATTTAAATAGATTAGTTAATAAATTCTCAGATGGATATTGGCTAATTTCTTTGTCTTTTAATTTGGCGATCCATTTTTTGGAATAAGGAGTATAGACTGTGTATGGAGTTCCATCATTTTTTAGAATATCGTTTTTAGCAAAAATGACCTGATCTTTGAATTGAATAAAATCGACTTGATATGCAGATACAGATTTTGTTACTTTTTGATCTCTGTCAATAGCTTTTGGTTCATAATCTTCATTTGAAAAAATAGTCTCAATAGTATATTCTTTGCAAAGGTTTTCAAAAATTGTAACAGGATTTCCTTTTTTGATTAATAAAGAAGTATTGTAGTTTTTAAGCTCCTCGTTTAGCTCTTTGAGTTTATTATAAATAAGCGTTATTCTGGCATCATCTTCTGGAAGTTGTTCAATAATATTGGTGTCAAAAATAAAAATAGGAACAATGGGTATCCCTGAGGACAAGGCATGGTTTAAGCCACAATTATCATGGAGCCTTAAATCTCTTCTAAACCAAAAAAAGTTAACCTTATTCATAGTTCCCAAAGAAAGATATTAATTGTTGTTCTCGATATTGGAAAATTTCATTGAGTTTAGGTTTAACTAGGCTGTTATGGAAAAGATTGCCTACAAAACCGAAAGGCAGTTTATAGTCTACAATATCTTCCATTTCAATACCATTATCGATTTCTTTAAAAAAGTGCTTGTGATGCCATAATTCATAAGGTCCAAATCGTTGCTCATCAACAAAGAATTCTTTGTCTTTTACATGAGTGATCTCTGTAACCCAATTGGTATTTATTCCTAAAACAGGCGATACTTTATAATGAATGATTTGCCCCGAAAAAATAGCTTTTTCGGCTCCTGAGATGATATCAAATTTCATATAATCAGGAGTGATTTTTTTTAAGTTGTAAGGGGATGAGAAAAAATCCCAAGCCTCATCTAACGATATAGGAAGCCGTTGTATTTGTTTGAGTTGATATAATTTCATAACCAAGTAAAAATAGATTACAAAACTACAAAATGTTTATGTTTTTTAAGAAAAAATTAAACAAAATTAACAATCACTATCACAGCAATTATCATCTTTAACTAGTTTACAACTCATTACAGCTAGAATGGCTCCTACAATTGGAGCAACGATATAAACCCAAAGGTGTTCTAGATGTCCAGAAACAAGTGCAGGGCCAATAGATCTTGCAGGATTCATAGAGGCACCAGTAATCGGGCCGGCAAACTGAGCTTCAAACCAGACAACAGCTCCAATTGCTATTCCAGCCATAACTCCAATTTCTTTAGCTCCTGTAGAAACATTAATGATGACCATCATTAAAAAGAAGGTGAGTAATATTTCAAAAATAAACACACGCCATACTTCAATTTTGGGCAGTGTTGTACCTAAATATTCATTTTCAGGAAAAAGAACATAAATCATAGCAGCTCCAAGAATAGCTCCTAAACATTGGGCTAAAATATATTTTGGAACTTCTTTAAGCGGAAATTTTTTGGCATAGCAAAAACCAATAGTCACAGCTGGATTAAAATGTGCACCTGATATTTCTCCAAAAGCATAAATAAGTGCCATAACAACTAAACCAAAGGTTAAGGCAATACCTGAATGGGTTACAGCTCCAGAAAATTCATGAGTAACAATGGCTCCACATCCGCAGAAAACAAGTGTGAAAGTCCCAATAAGTTCAGCAATATACTTTTTCATGATCTTAAAATCTGGCCAAAGATACAATCATTTATTTTAAGTTTTTGTTAACAAATGTTCAAGAGTGATTCCGTAATTTCGTACCACTTAGCAATAAACTAAAAACTTTTAACGATGAAAAAAATTATGTTATGCTTATTGGTAATGGCTTTTGCTTTACCATCACATGCACAAATTCAAACCCCTCAACCAAGTCCATTTTCAAAAGTAGAACAAAAAGTAGGACTTACAGATGTTACTTTAGAATATTCTAGGCCAAGTGCCAAAGGAAGAAAAATATATGGAGATCTGGTACCATTTGATAAGTTATGGAGAACAGGTGCGAATAAAAATACAACGATCACTTTTTCTGATCCTGTAAAAGTAGGAGAAACTAATGTGCCTGCAGGTTCTTATGCAATTTTTACTAAGCCTGGTGCAAAATCTTGGGAAGTATATTTTTATTCAGATACGAACAATTGGGGAACTCCTCAAAATTGGGATGAAGCTAAGGTTGCTGCAACAATAACTTTACAAGTAGAGAAACTTCCTTTTAAGGTAGAAACTTTTTCTATGTTATTTGGTGACTTAAAAAATGATTCAGCAAAACTTGAAATTATTTGGGAAAGTACATTAGTAGAAATTCCTTTTAGTGTGCCAACTTCTCAAAAAGCTATTCAGAGTATTGAGGCAGTTATGGGTGGACCATCTGCTGGTGATTATTACAGCGCAGCAAGTTATTATTTAGATGAAAATAAAGACTTAGATAAAGCATTAGTATGGATTAATAAGGCAATTGAAATGAGAGAATCTCCAGCATTCTGGTACTACAGAAAAAAGTCGCTTATCCAAGCTGCTAAAGGAGATAAGAAAGGAGCTGTAACTTCAGCTAAGAAATCATTAGGATTAGCTGAAAAAGCTGGAAATACTGATTATGTCAAAATGAATAAAGAATCGATTGCTAAGTGGAGCAAGTAATCTTTGTTTAAAATACAATAGTGAAAACCTTCTCAAACGAGAAGGTTTTTTTATAGGTTAAATCTTAGGAATATATTTGGAGTAAAACCTAAAGAATTGATGTTGAATTGTTTGATAATACCTTCTTGATTTACAAAATATCGGTTGATGATATTTTGCGTGTTGAACACATTCCAAATTGAGATACCTGCTACACTATCAAGACTGTTAAATTGGAATCCTTTGGTAATGGATAAATCAACACGGTAATATTGATCCAAATTACTGTAAGTCTTTAAACCAAAGTGGATTTTATTAGGGTAAAGTTAAGAGATTAATTTAATATTGATTTTAAGTGATTTTTTCTTCTTTGCTTCATTGTTTCTGCCTTGATTTTTTCTCTTCGTTTTAATATTTGTTCATCCCTTCCATAGAAGACATCTGAAGGAGTGACATTATTAATCGATTCATGATATCTATGATGATTATAATATTCAACAAATTCAGTTAATCGATCTTTAAGATCTTGTGGTGAGTAAAAATTTTCAAGCTTCACCACATTTTTCATGGACCTGTGATAACGTTCTATTTTTCCTTGTGTTTGAGGATGATTTGGTTTACCACGAACATGCTTTATTTGTTTGTAATCTAGATACTGACCAAGTTCTCTGCTAACATAACACGAACCATTATCTGACAGTAATCTTGGTCTATTGTTGGTTGTTAAGCCTGTTTTCTCTAGCGCAGCATCTATTGATCGTTTTACATCCACTGTTTTCATCGTTGAGCAAAGCTCCCAGTGGATAATGTAACGGCTATAATCGTCCAAAATGGTTGATAGATAATACCAGCCCCATCCTATGATTTTAAAATAGGTGAAGTCCGTCTGCCACATCTGGTTAACTCTGGTTGTTTTGTCTTTAAACTCACTACTTGCCTGCATTACAATATAGGCAGGTGATGTAATCAGACCCTGCTGTTTCAATATTCGATATACTGAACTCTCAGATATGTAATATTGTTTTACATCAACCATATGGTGTGCAAGTTCTCTGGGTGATTTGTCTGGTAATTCTAAAGCTAGATCGATCACTTGATTTCTTATCTGATCTGGGATTTTATTCCAATAACTGTTTCGAGTTCTTGATTTAGAAGCCAGGCCATCATATCCATGTTCACGATACTGACCATACCATTTGTAAAATGTGCTTTTGTTGATTCCTAGCTCCCGTAGCGTTCTATTAGGCCCTATCTCAGAACCTTCTACTATTTGAATGATCTCGTACTTTTCTTCTTGAGTAAATCGCATATACTTCTTGAATTTTATTCGAGACCACTCAAGCTTTTTTTCAACACACGATTTCTAAGGGTCAGCTCTGCTACAACTTCTTTTAAATCCCTGTTTTCTTCCCGAAGTTGCTTTACCTGATCAGAATTTGCCTCACGCATAGTATCCCCAAGTAAACGCTTTTTACCAGCTTCAAGAAAATCTTTATTCCATTTATAAAATAATGAGGGAGCTATGCCTTCTCTACGACAGATAGCGGCCACACTTTCTTCGCCTTTTAAGCCTTCTACTACGATTCTAATCTTTTCCTCTGAAGAAAACTTTCTTCTGGTTTGTCTTTTGATGTCTTTGATTACAGCAGTTGCTGTACGTCTCTGTTTTGCCATTTTGTGAACTTTTAAGGGTTTTACAAAATCTTCAAAGCATGCTTTGAAGATACAATAAACTCTCCTAACTTAGTATTCCTAAATCAGTCCACTTTTAGTTGAAAATTTACAGTGTTTCCGGACAAAAATTAGTATTCCTGTATTCGTAGATATTGCTAATTTCACTAGAAGAAAGAAAAGTTCTATTTCCTTTAAATGATTTAACACTTATATCGGAATAGTGTAGTGGTGTATTGATCCCATTTTTATTGGCTAAATGAAGATATTTTTTAAAGTTCTTTAATGTAGTTGATATAGTGGGTTGCTTATTCTTCAAGGTGTTTTTAAAATAACCAATCATTTCGTTTAGTAAATCTTCATTGATCTCATAAAAGAAAATATTAGATCTAAACTGTTTTATCTTAGTAAGTGTTGCTTTTTGTTGTCTATAAGTACTTTTCTTTAGAATGTCTTTCTGCTTCTCCAGATGGTATTCATAAAACTTTAAGTAGTCAACTTTTGCAGTAGGGTTTAATAGATCTTCTAAAAGCTTATCCATCGTAAGGTAATTTCCATTAAGACGATAAGTCACTGCTACTTTATTTATGTCAGCTAAAGTTTTAGATATGATTAAATTGTAATCTTTGGCTATTTGAGTCTTCCCTCTAATTCGTTGTTTCTTTTTGTCAAAATTTTTGGGAGCTACGGAAATGTTCAATGGTAGTCTTTTCATTTTTCCATCGAGGAAAATTTGAACATATAATGCACAAGTTCCATCTGTTCTAATGTAATCATCTTTAATGATAATTTTGTGTGTTAACTTCCCACTCATTTTTGTTGGGAAGTTTTCTGGGAAGTAAAATGTAAAAAAATCGGTTTGCATACTTTTAATAAATTTATTAAAAGAGGGCAAAACCTTTGTAAAAACAAGGGTTTCGAGTAAATATTCGAAACCCTTGATGTAATGTAATTTGATGATTTGTGACCTCGGCAGGATTCAAACCTGCAACCTCTTGAGCCGTAATCAAGTGCACTATTCAGTTATGCTACGAGGCCGTAATTGGACGGCAAATATATTTCTTTTTCTACTTTCTGCAAAGGGTTTAATGAAAATTAATTATTTTCGATTCATGGTAAAAATTGAAGATTATATAAGAGATATTCAAGACTTCCCTGAGGAAGGAATTCTTTTTAAAGATATTACACCGCTTTTAAATCACCCAGAAGCCCTTCAGGCAATGAAAGAAAAATTATTAGCACTTGTAGGGGATCAACAAGTCGATAAAGTCGTCGGAATAGAATCCAGAGGCTTCTTCTTAGGAACTTTACTAGCGCAGGAGCTAAACGCCGGATTTGTTCCAGTAAGAAAGAAAGGAAAATTGCCTTATACATCAGTTCAGGAGACCTATGAATTAGAATATGGAATCGATACATTAGAAATCCATCAAGACGCGATCAGTAAAGGGGAGAAGGTCTTAATTCACGATGATGTCCTAGCCACAGGAGGAACCGCAAAAGCTGTTTGTAACTTAGTAGAGAAACTTGGAGGAGAAATCCTACAATGTAATTTTATGATGAAACTTGACTTTCTAAAAGGAGCAGATAAATTACAGCCTCATACAGTAGCCGCAGTATTAAGTTATTAATCCAAAGAATTAGTCGTTACATAATAACGCCAAGCAATAAGAGCCAACTGAAATTTTGTTGCTTTACTTAAATCAAGGTGCTGCCTACCGTATTTTGGTAATAGTACCGAATTGATTTTGGCTAGTATTTTAAATAAGCTTTTTTTCATAAGTAAAGACATAAAAAAACTCGTCTGTTAGGACGAGCCAAAGATACGCTATCTTTTAGAATGAAACTCTTTTTGGAACTCAATTATTTTTTGTGATTACGATAATTGCTCCGTCTTTTGCTTTAGCTCCGTAGATACTTTTAGCAGTGCTTGATTTTAAAATATCAACACTTTCAATCTTTTCTTCTTTTTCTAACTTTTTTAAAGTCATAAAGTCTGATGTTTTTCCGTCAATTACGATAAGTCTGTCAATTTCTGGGTCATCTCGGAAATTAAATTCTTTTTTCATCGGGAAGTCATTGTGACCTTTTCCGTTTAAGAAAAATACATTTTCATCATCATTATCAGAATCAATTCTGAAAGAATACGTTTGCAACTTCCCATCTTCATCCTTTCCCTGGAAAGCAAAATCCTTCTCCATTTTAATCTTCATTTTCTTCTCCATTTTACGCATTTTGTCTTTCATTGCATTAGACTTTAGCATCATTAGCTTCGACTTCTCTTTCCATTCTTTCTTCATCTTTTCAGCCTTTTCTTTCCACTTTTCCATATCTTCCATATCGATTTCCTCTCCATTGATAAGCATTTTCTTTGTCTTATCGTCAAAGTCTAAATCGATAATCATTTCCTTACCATCGAACATGTCTTCAAGGTCAAAGTCAAAATCGGAATCCATTTCACCTAAGTCCATTTTCTTTCCGTTAATGATGATCACTCCGTCTTTGTGTCTATCACCATCAATGATGATTTCATGCTCTTAATGTTCTCCATCACCGTCGCCAATAACGATTACCTTAGATTTATTGATTTTGATGGTCTTCCCATCTTCAGATACCCATACATCCTCATGATCTCCACCGAGATCAGTATGTGCTTTGATTTTGATCTTATGCGCTTTCATTTTCTCTTTATGCTTTCTCATTTTTTCCTTATGCTCACGCATTTTGATTTCATGAATAGAAGCTCCGTCTTTAGTAACGAATACATAATCTCCTTTGTCGTAAGATCCTCCTCCATAAAAGCTCATATCATCTCCAGAAGTGTGGAAGTAAAACGGATCAATACCTTTGTCTGAACTCATCGCATAGCTCTCTGAGTTCCCATTTTTGTCTTTTACTGAAACAGAAATACTGGTTAATTCGTTGCTCTTATTGAACTTTAATTTTCTGTATTTAAAGTCAATCCCTTCCTTTTTCAGGCTTTTTTTCATTTTTTCAAGATCAACTTTAGACGTGTTTTTGTCGATTTTGATCTTGATTACTTTGTCTTTGCGAAGTTCTTCATCTACTGCAGGTAAAGTAGCACTCACATTCGAAACAGTTTGCTTTACTTGCGCTCTAACTTCAGTATTAAACACATAGACAAATGCGATTAAAACCGGAACAACAATAGCCAGTTTGAACATGTTTCTTTTCTTAGATTTTTGTTGTTGTAACATAATGATTCGTTTTTTGATTAATGAATTGAAAAAGTTATTCGTTATTGATAAATGGTTAAGCTTGGTAGCCTTTAATAAAGTGAGTTGATAGGTCTTTCTACAGTCAAGATCATTGGTAGCTTTTTTATCGGCTAAGTATTCTAAATTCTGAGTAATAGAACGCTGGTATAACCAGGCAAACGGATTTAGCCACTGCAAGATATTTGTCATTTTAGAAATCAGAATATCTACAGAATGACGTTCCTTACTATGTGCTTTTTCATGCGTTAAAATAATATCCAATTCTTCTTTGCTGAACAGTTCTGGATTGTATACTACATAACTGAAGAATGAAAAAGGAGTGTGGTCTTTATTTGTTTTTACAAATTTGATACCGTTTTCTTCGGAAATTTCATTGTTGGAAATAATTCGATACACTGAAACTAATTGCCCAATTAGTTTGGCAAACATAATAGCCATGCCTAATACATATAGCACTCCAAAAACATAGATCCAATTAATAGTAAATTCAGGTTCAACTGGAGTAGCAGTTACTCCTGATAGAAATTCAGCAGCAAGCATCTCTGATGGTATTGTTGTAGTGACAGGTTCGATGTAAACCGTTTTAGTAATGGTGATAAATGGAATTGTGAAAGCAGCGAAAATTCCAGATATCAGATAAAAGCGATTCATTTCAAAGAAGGTCTCGTTGTTAAGGAATAAAACATAAATAATATAGAATATTCCTAATATAGCACTTGACTTGGCCAGGTAAATTAAAATAGTTTCCATGATTAATTCTCTTTTTCGATAAGTGCAATGATTTCTTTTAAATCGTCAATGCTCAATTTTTCTTCCTTAGCAAAAAATGACACCATATTCTTATAAGAACTGTTAAAATAATTGTCTATAGCCTTAGCCATGAATCCTTTTCTATAGTCCTCTTTACTGATCACAGGAAAGTATTGATGGGTATTTCCGTAGGCTACATGATCTACATATCCTTTATCCTCCAGTTTCCTTATAATAGTTGATAGGGTATTATAATGAGGTTTATCGTCGCCAGTCATGGCATCTAACACATCTTTTACAAAAGCTTTGTTGAGCTTCCATAATACTTGCATGATTTCCTCTTCTTTATTGGTCAATTTTTTCATAATAAAAGAATTATAAGAACAAACATACAACGCTATTTTTAGTTATACAACTATAAAAATAGTTAGTTAACGAAGTTTATAGTTTATTTAACATTTATTCAAGCAGTAATTTTTTTATTAAATAGGTTGTTTAGACGAGTTTTTTTGCCTTTAAACAATTATGACTATGTATTTTAACTAAAAACAATCTAGTAGTAAAGGCTTTGCTTAACTTGGTTGTGAACTATACTATTAAAATGAAACCCTTTTTAACATTCTTGTTTTTGTGGACGATATATTCTCATGCACAAACAATTAATTTTCCTGACTTTAATTTTAAAAATGCATTAGTCAATACAGTATGTGCTGATACGAATAACGATAATGTTGCTGACAGCGTTGCCGACTTTAATAATGATGGAGAAATAGACATGTCTGAAGCCTTATTGGTTGATGGATTGTTTATAAATGGACAAAACATAACCTCTCTTTCGGGTATAGAAAACTTTAGTAACCTGAAGACTGTCTATGCTTCATATAATTCCATAACTACATTTAACGAACTATCATCGCTTACGGGATTAACTCAGTTGGTATGTGATAATAATCAATTAGTTAGCCTGGATGTTAGTAATAATGTACAGTTAGATTATTTAGTAGCGAATGATAATCAATTAGCTTCTTTTGACGCTACGAATAATCTCGCATTGACAATGTTGTTTTTGAATAGAAATCAATTAATTGATTTACAACTTTCTCAAACAAATAATTGGATGTCAATTTTCATAGCTGATAATCAATTAAGTGGTGAATTCATTTTTACAATAAATACGAGCTATGCAGATGTATTAGATTTGAGCGGCAATAACTTTTCAGAGATTACGATTAATGGATCTGGTCTTTTGTATGAATTTAATTGTCGCGATAATCCATTAACAACATTAAATATAGTAGATGATCTGAGGGTAGGTTACTTTTTTGGTAGTAACACATTAGTAGAACAGGTTGATATTTCAGTTTCTGAAGCTTTATATCTTTACAATAACCCTAATTTAAGATTAGTTAATATTAAAGACGGACAAGTATTGCATACTGAATCTTTATCAGGCAATACTTTCCAATATTTCTATTTGAGTGATTGTCCAAATCTAGAGTATTTATGTATGGATAATAATGAATTAAGCATACTAGAAAATACAATTCAAAATATTCCTGTTTTTTTTACAGGTACTCCTATCAATGATGTGGTGTATAATACCTATTGTTCCTTTACACCAGGAGGTGATGTTTATTATATTCAAGGAGAAACTCATTTAGATGGAAATGCAAATGGTTGCGATGCAGACGATACTTTGGTACCCAATTTGAATTTTAATGTTAGTGGAGGAGGAGCTACAGGAACTTTCACAGGGGCTTCATCAGGAGACTATAATATTCCTGTTGGTGAGGGTATGCATTCCGTTTCACCAATAGTAGAACATCCAAGTTATTTTTCAGTATCACCAACGAGTGTTACGGTAGATTTCCCTGATGATGGGAGTCTATTCACACAAGATTTTTGTATGACTCCTAATGGTAGTTATGATGATTTAGAGGTCGTAATCATTCCGTTGGAAGAAGCTCGTCCTGGTTTTGATACTGATTATCAAATAGTATATAAGAATAAAGGAACAACAACTTTATCTGGAGATGTCCAATTAAATTTTGATGATGATCTGATGGATTTCTTATTGGCTAGTCCTACAGTAGATAGCCAATTAGTTGGCATGTTATCTTGGAACTATACCAATTTACAGCCTTTTGAAGAGCGATCTATTCAACTAACAATGAATTTAAATACACCTGTAGATAGTCCCCCTTTAAACAATAATGATGTTTTAGAGTATACGGTAACTATTTATCCTATAGTTGGAGATGGTTCTGAAGAAGACAATATTTCAATTTTAAATCAAACCGTAGTGAATTCATATGATCCTAACGATATCACATGTTTAGAAGGCACTAGTATTCTAACAACAGATGTGGGAGAGTATGTGCATTATTTAATTCGTTTTGAAAACACAGGAACAGCCAGTGCAATCAATGTAGTAGTTAAGGACGTGATCGATACCAATGTGCTAGATATCAATTCTATTGTTTCTCTTCATGCGAGTCATGATTATCAAATGCGTGTTAGGGATACGAACATAGTGGAGTTTATTTTTGAAAATATCAATTTACCATTTGATGATGCAACTAATGATGGACATGTACTCTTTAAAATAAAAACAGTGGGGAGCTTAGTTGAAAATGATGTTTTTACCAATACCGCTGAAATTTATTTTGATTTCAATGCGCCAATAATTACCAATACAGCACAAACTATAGTTGAAGATTTGTTAAGTGTAGATGACGTGTTCCTAAGTGATATTTCAATTTATCCAAACCCAGTAAGTGATCATCTTACTATTATCGCTACTGAAGAAATAGATCAAATTAAACTGCATGATATTAATGGAAGAGATCTACTAGATTTAATTCCTGAAGCGATTGGTATAGAAACAACAATAGAATTAAATAAATTTGACTCTGGACTATACTTAATCACTGTTATTTTTGAAGAAAAGGAACAAACATTTAAGATCATCAAAAACTAAATTTCCTTATCAAACATTTTGAAATACCTAAAGCCCACATAAAAGTGGGCTTTTCTGCTAGTTAGTTACAGTATGATCAATGATTAAGTTCATTGATTGGTTGTATAAAAGTACAAAAAATATTTAATATTGCAAATAAAATTAGCAAAATACTTTAAAAGCTAATACTGTTAGTAATATAAATAGTGTTATATTCGCATAAAAATAGAGTATGCAAGATATTTTATTCCTATTAGGCGGGTTAATCCTATTAGTAATCGGAGGAGAGTTTTTAGTAAGAGCTTCTGTCGGATTATCATTCAAATTGAATATTTCCAAGATGGTGATCGGTATGACAGTGGTTTCATTTGCTACGTCGGCCCCAGAGCTACTGGTAAGTGTCCAGGCAGCCATGGATGGTTCACCTGCAATTGCAATTAATAACGTCATAGGATCAAATATTGCCAATATTGGATTGGTCTTAGGGGTCACAGCTGTTATTGGAGCTATAGGAGTTAGCAAAGATTTTTTTAAGCTGAACTGGCCAACTATGGTCATCTTTTCATTAGTGTTATATTACTTTTTAACGAATGATAAGCAATTAGTTTTTTATGAGGGCGCTATTTTGTTTATAGCACTGCTAATATTTTTAGTAATTCTAATAAAAAGCAATAAGAATGCTGAGGATGCAACTGAGGAAGTTGATGATAAATTAGCTTCTGTATCCTATCTAAAAATATTTATCTGGTTAGCCATTGGTGGTGGCGCATTATATTTTGGTTCAGAATTGTTAGTAAAAGGTGCCGTTGCTGTTGCTCAAAAAATGAATGTAAGTGAAGGGGTTATTTCAATAACCATGATTGCTATTGGTACAAGTGTACCTGAACTAGCGGCTTCTGTTATTGCAGCGATAAAAAAAGAAAAAGCCATATCACTCGGAAACCTTATAGGTTCCAACATATTCAATATCGCTTCAGTATTAGGAATTACCTCTATGATTAAAACAATAGAAGTAACAGAAGATCAGATTTTGAATAACGACATCTTTTGGATGTTAGCTTTCGCTATTGTTTTATTACCACTTATTTTTCTTCCGAAGAAATTTTATATCACTCGCCTAAAAGGATTCTTACTATTAATAGGTTATGGGGTTTTTATCTATTTAGCATTCGTTTAACAGGGTTGTAAACATGTAAAATCAAATTGTTGATAAAATAACCCTAAAAAAAATAGGGTTAAAATAGGTTTAAATTGTTTTTTGATTAATTTTGCCCCTGTATTTTTAAATCAAAACTCTCGTTTTTATGTCAACTTTAAGATTTCAAGCCTTAAAAGAAACTTTTAACAGAACCACAGTTGCTGTAGATGAAAGCAC
>JABSPN010000010.1:13226-20210 GCA_013214425.1 Flavobacteriaceae bacterium
GTTTTTAACTGGGGGTATTTGTTTTTTGTGTTGTTTTTGGTTATTTTCGTATTGTGCTTATAACTAAAAACTGTATTTTATGTCAACATTAAGATTTTACGCAATTAAAGAAACATTCAATAGAAAGCCAATTGCTATTGAAGAGAACGTACGCCGTTCAGAATTGTTTGGTAAAAATGTATTTAATGAAAACACCATGCGTCAGTATCTTACAAAAGATGCCTATAAGAGCGTAATGGATGCTATTGAAAACGGAACCAAAATTGACAGAGCTATTGCAGATCAGATTGCTTCTGCAATGAAAGATTGGTCCTTATCTAAAGGTGCTACACATTACACACACTGGTTTCAACCATTAACTGGGGCAACTGCTGAAAAGCACGATGCGTTTTTTGAGCCAATTGGAAATGGAAACGCTATTGAAAAATTTGGAGGTGGACAATTAGTACAGCAAGAGCCAGATGCTTCTTCATTTCCGAATGGAGGAATTAGAAATACCTTCGAAGCTAGAGGATATACAGCATGGGATCCAACATCTCCTGCGTTTATCTTCGGAACTACATTATGTATTCCAACAGTATTTGTATCTTATACTGGAGAAGCTTTAGATTATAAAACACCATTATTAAGAGCCTTACAAGCTGTAGATAAAGCAGCAACAGCTGTAGCCAAGTATTTTGATAAAAACGTAACTAAAGTAAATGCTACTTTAGGATGGGAGCAAGAATATTTCTTAATTGATACAGCTTTAGCAAAGTCAAGACCTGACATTATGTTAACGGGTAGAACCTTATTAGGGCACTCACCTGCAAAAGGTCAGCAGTTAGATGATCACTATTTTGGTTCGATTCCTACACGTGCACTTAACTATATGAGAGATCTTGAGACAGAGTGTATGTTATTAGGTATTCCTGTTAAAACAAGACATAATGAGGTAGCGCCAAACCAGTTCGAGTTAGCGCCAATTTTTGAAGAAGCAAACTTAGCGGTAGATCACAACTCATTAATTATGGATGTGATGCAAAAAGTTGCTGATCGTCATCATTTTAAAGTATTAATGCACGAAAAGCCATTTGCAGGCGTAAATGGGTCTGGAAAGCATAATAATTGGTCTTTAGCTACCAATACTGGAGTGAACTTATTAAGTCCGGGGAAAACTCCAATGCATAACTTAGAGTTCTTAACGTTCTTTGTGAATACAATCAAAGCGGTATACGAAAATGAAGAGTTGTTAAGAGCTACAATAGCTTCTGCAAGTAACGATCATCGTTTAGGAGCTAACGAAGCACCACCAGCAATTATTTCTGTTTTCATCGGGTCTCAGTTATCAGCTGTTCTTGATGCTTTAGAGAATGTAACGAAAGGAAAGATTTCTCCAAAAGAAATGACAGATCTTAAACTAAATGTTGTTGGAAAAATTCCTGAGATCTTGTTAGATAATACAGATCGTAATAGAACGTCTCCGTTTGCTTTCACAGGAAACAAGTTTGAGTTTAGAGCTGTTGGTTCAACAGCAAACTGTGCCAATCCAATGACAGTATTAAATACAATTGTTGCAAAGCAATTACAAGAGTTTAAGACTGAGGTTGATTCCTTAATTAAGGATAAAAAGATGAAGAAAGATGATGCGATCTTTAATGTGTTAAGAGAGTACATCAAAGCATCTAAAAATATCATGTTCGAAGGTGACGGATATGGTGATGCATGGGAAAAAGAAGCTAAGAAAAGAGGTTTAAGTAATAATAAAACAACCCCAGTTGCATTAAAAGCTAAAGTGTCTAAGGATACATTAGCCTTATTCGATGAAATGGGAGTAATGAATAAAGTTGAAGCAGAAGCGCGTTACGAAATCGAAGTGGAAGAATATGCAATGCGAATTCAAATTGAAGGAAGAGTATTAGGTGATATTGCAAGGAATCACGTAATCCCAACAGCCATTCGTTATCAAAACATTTTAATTGAAAATGTAAAAGGATTAAAAGAAGTATTTGGGAAAGATTTCAAGAAGTTAGCGAAAGAGCAAATAGAAATTGTTGAAGCTATCTCTGGACATATCGAAAAAATGAACAAAGGAGTGACCGCTATGGTGAACGAACGTAAGAAAGCCAATAAGATGGACGATGTAGAAAAAAGAGCGGCTACTTATTGCGATAAAGTAAAACCTTACTTTGATGAGATTCGTTACCACTGTGATAAATTAGAAATGTTAGTAGACGATGAGCTTTGGCCTTTGACCAAATACAGAGAATTATTATTCACAAGATAATTTAAAAAGCGACTCAATTTTGAGTCGCTTTTTTTATCCTTAATACGTAAAGCAAAACATGATGTTTTTTCAAAAAGAATAGGGAATCAGTTAATGAAACAATTGGTAAACTCTTCCGAAGACAATAATATATAGATACTATTCTTCAGTGTTTTTTCTCGAAAATAAAGTGACCTTCGAACTTCATTTAAAACAAGAATTTAAGATAATCGGTATTCGTGATAGAATTGCCCAACAAGACTAGGAATTGCGAGATACAATGATTTTAGAAACAAGAAGGGGATTAATTTAAGCAACTTAGCTATATTTAGAGGATGGAATCTCAAAACTCTTTTTATACAATCATTGACAGAATTGTTAGTGATTTTTCTTCTCTTGTCTGGGGACTCCCATTATTAATATTATTGATAGGAGGAGGGGTATACTTACTAATCAGATCGCAGTTTATTCCATTTCGATATTTAGGTCATGCTATTGGAGTGCTTAGAGGGAAATATGATGATCCCAACGATCCGGGTCAAATCAATCATTTTGAAGCCTTGACCACTGCACTTTCCGCTACAGTTGGTATGGGGAATATCTCCGGAGTGGCAGTAGCGATTGCAATTGGTGGCCCCGGAGCTATTTTTTGGATGTGGGTTAGCGCCATAGTTGGAATGTCGACAAAGTTTTTCACAGCTACCTTAGCGATTATGTATAGAGGGAAAGATTCTGAAGGAGAAGTTCAAGGAGGCCCTATGTATTATATTACTGAAGGCTTAGGGAAATCCTGGAAACCATTAGCTATTTTTTTTAGTATAGCAGGATTAATAGGCGCCTTACCAGTTTTTAATGTGAATCAGTTAACACAAGCGATTAATGATATTTTACTAAAACCCAACGGGATTAAAACTGGATTTGAGTCAGATCTAACAATAGGAATTATTTTAGTTGTGATTACATCTATTGTCATTCTTGGAGGGATTAGTAAAATAAGTAAAACGGCATCTAAGTTAGTTCCCTCAATGGTGTTATTATATTTTTTATCAGTCATAACCATTCTGGTAATCAATATCGATGTAGTGCCAAAATATTTCTCTATGATTTTTACGGAAGCTTTTTCTTCTGAGTTTTTTAAGGGAGAACCCATGCTTGGTGGTATGGTTGGAGGACTTATAATACTGGGAATCAAACGCGGTGCTTTTTCAAATGAAGCAGGTATTGGTACTGCTCCCATGGCGCATGGAGCTGCTAGAACTGCTGAACCTGTTCGAGAAGGATTAGTAGCGATGCTGGGGCCAGCTATTGATACATTAATTGTATGTACGCTTACTGGTTTAACTATATTAGTGACTGGGGTTTGGCAAACTTCAGGAGATAATGGTGTGAGTTTAACAGCTTCTGCTTTTAGTAATGCCTTGCCAGGATTTGGTAATTACCTATTGCTATTATGCATATTAGTGTTTAGTATTTCATCTCTTTTTTCCTATTCTTATTACGGTACAAAATGTATGTCCTTTCTATTGGGGGCCAACAAGAAACATTATTACAATTACTTCTATATCTTCAGCATTATAATTGGTGCAACGACTTCATTAGATTTAATGATTAATTTGATTGACGGTGTTTTTGCTTTAATGGCTATTCCAACTATGTTGGCCACCATTATAATGGCTCCACGAGTAGTGAAAGCAGCCAAAGAATACTTCCGAAATTTGTGAAAATCTTTTTAGTTTTTAAAGTAGTTTTGAGAAAAGGATTATAATGCCAACTTTACCAAAATACTAACTCCTAAATACTAACTACTAACAACTAAATATTATCTTTGCAGCATCTAAAAACACAACATGAGTTCAGAAGTTTCAAAACGATACAGTCAACGAGGTGTTTCAGCATCTAAAGAGGATGTGCATAACGCAATCAAGAATATCGATAAGGGATTATTCCCTAAAGCTTTTTGTAAAATAGTTCCAGATTATTTAACAAATGACGAAGACTATTGTCTTATTATGCATGCCGATGGTGCTGGTACAAAAAGCTCTTTGGCTTATATGTATTGGAAAGAAACTGGAGATATTGCTGTTTGGAAAGGAATAGCACAAGATGCACTAATTATGAATATTGATGATTTATTGTGCGTAGGAGCTACTGATAATATCATGCTTTCGTCTACTATTGGAAGAAACAAAAATCTAATTTCAGGAGAGGTGATTTCTGCTATCATTAACGGAACAGAAGAGTTGATTAATGAGTTGAGAGGGTTTGGAGTGAACATCCATTCTACTGGTGGTGAAACAGCAGACGTTGGAGACTTGGTAAGAACTATTATTGTTGATTCTACGGTTACGGCTAGAATGAAAAGAAGTGATGTGATTGATAATGCAAATATTCAAGCGGGTGATGTAATTGTCGGCTTAGAATCTTTTGGTCAGGCAACTTATGAGAACGAGTATAACGGAGGAATGGGAAGTAATGGTTTGACCTCAGCACGTCACGATGTATTTCATAAGTACTTAGCTGAAAAATATCCAGAAAGTTTTGATGCTTCAGTTCCTTCTGAATTAGTATATTCAGGTGGAGTAAAATTAACTGATGAGGTTGAGAACGCTCCAATTGATGCAGGGAAATTAGTATTATCACCAACGCGAACTTATGCTCCAATCATCAAAGAAATTTTATCAAAATATTCTTCAGAAGAAATTCACGGAATGATTCACTGTAGTGGTGGAGCACAAACAAAAATCTTACATTTCGTAGATCAGCTTCATATTATAAAAGACAACATGTTTCCAATCCCTCCTTTATTTAAATTAATTCAGGAGCAATCGAAAACAGATTGGAAAGAAATGTATCAAGTGTTTAATTGCGGGCATAGAATGGAGTTATATGTTTCTCCTGAAATAGCTCAGGATTTAATTGCTATTTCCAAGGAATATAATGTCAAGGCACAAATCATTGGGCGTGTAGCGTCCTCTGAAAGCAAAAAGCTGACGATTACATCTGAATACGGAACATTCGAATATTAGAAAATTCACCCAAATAATCTCAATATCACCTGAATCGATAAACAAAATATCGAGATTCTTTTCAGATAGCAACAGCTATTAATTCCTGCGCCTATTATCAAGCTCAATTTGATAATAAAGAAAAGGAAAATGAATTAAATAAAAAGGCACTCATTGAGTGCCTTTTTTGTTTCCCTGAATATAAACCCAAATTCAGGAAACGATCAAAACATAAATTTTGAGAAAATGAAAAATTTATTTTAGAAGTGAGTTTGGCTTCCGTCTGGCTGATATACATAGTTAAATGTAAAGTATCGGCTTTCGTTAACAAATGCATCTGGATTTGCAGGAGCATCTTTATAGTAGCTCAGGATTTCCATTTTTGCATATTTACCATCTCTTGTTCTAAAAACTAACACTTTTCCTGCTAATGGAGTAATTAGGAAAGTAGGCGAACCTGAGTAGTTGTACCATCCGTTGTCACTTCCAGTTGGAATAGCTAAACCAGAATCACCGTCTTGAGCGAATGAATCTGGAAGAACCGTGTTAATGTTATTTAATGTACCTGTAGCAATATATGCTGCGGCATCACCAGTTCTAATTGGCTCATCATTTAAGCCAGAAGATTGACCACCATTTATAATGATAGTTGTTCCTCTAAAAGCAACATCCCATTCTGTGTCACTTGTAGTAGATTGACCGGTAGCAAAATCAAATTTTGCAAAGTCACCACCAATAGGTTGTCCTTGACCACCAGTTTGTGGTGCATGATGATTTGATATAAATTGTGTCTCTAATGAAGTAGTATTTGATGTTGTGTTATCATCATCACTGCTACACGAGAAAAGAGCAATAGAAATAAAAATTAAGGTTAAAAGCTTTATTTGTTTCATAATAAATAATATAAATTGAGATTAAAGTTGAATATTCATTTTACCGAAAATGAGTCTCCCAGGGATATTACTGATGTTTTGGGTATCAGTGAAATCAAATAAATTATCGACCCCAACACCAATGGTGTAATTATTGAACAGTTGTTTGTTAAAAGCGACATCCCAAATACTGTAGGCATCAACAAATTCATCATAGTCATCTAGGTAACTATTTCCATTGGTGTCAAAAAGACCATACTTGCTTCGATAAGTTCCACGGATATTGAAATCCGCTTTCCAAGAAGAGATTTTATAAAAGCACTTAAAATTTACCATATGGCGGGATCGATTGAATAACCCGAAATAATCATCTTCACTAAGCTCAAAACTCGGAGAGGTTGGAGAAAGTCTGGCAAAAACTTCTCCATTTTTAAAAGCAGTAATGGCATCCTTGTCTTTAGCGTAGAGCAGTTGATATCCCAGGGAAAGTTTAATTCTATTGGTTGGTTTGTAGGTTGTGTTTGTTTCTAATCCTTGCGTAAAGGATTGGTTCACGTTATAATAGCTAAAAACATTTTGTCCGTTTGTTTTATTAGCGATTACGCGTGTGTCTATTAAGTTTTTAAAGTCATTTCTAAACAGATTTACAGATAATAATAATTTTTTATGTATTTGCCATGAACTACCTATGTTGTATGCAACTGAGCTTTCTGGCTTTAACTCATTTTCAAATTCACTGAGCGGAACAACAATGTTATTGATTTCTCCTGCAGCATCTAACTGAGGAAGTAATGTACTGACCATATTATAACCTAATTCCGTATAGCCATCAGTCGCATTTGTAAAATCAAAATAAAGTTGC
>JABSPN010000100.1 GCA_013214425.1 Flavobacteriaceae bacterium
TACCGCTAGATGCACTACCTACATAACCGGCATAATGTTTCTTAGAAATTTTCTTCACTTCAGTCGTTATCCTTGCATTATCTGGTAATTTTACATCTGCATAGGTCGTTTGCACATCAAAAGTAAAATTATGCCCTCCAGAGTTCCCTAAATATACTCCTGCGTAAGTTGTATTGATGTTCACTTCACTCACACTAGTTCCCATTTTATTGACCTTAACTCCCCCATAAGTAGAATTAAAATTAAGACTTTTTGTTAATTCTTCAATATTAATATTAGTATAATCTCCATTTCCATTAATAGCACCACCTTTTTCTACCATCAGGTTTCCATAGTCTCCATTATAGTTAAATGTTCCTACAGATTTTAAAGTCGTATTGGTATAATCTGCATTAATGGAGATATTATCAGCTTTATCAATAGTTAAACCAGAATAATCTGCATTAATATTTCCTCCTTTGATATATCTGATACTTGAACCACTACTATAATCTGAATTAATACTGTTTTCTGATGAATTTAGCTTTCCAATTTTAATCTTTCCGTAGTCACAATTGATTGCGGCTTTTCCATCTAATTCGTCTAGCATAATACTTCCATAGTCGTTACTCAAGTTTACCTTATTAGATTTCGGAACTCTTACTGTATAATTAATTTTTATACTGATTTTGTTTCCTTTTTTCCACTTCCACTTCTGCTTTTCCATCTTTGTTATAGCTTCTACTAAGTCTGGTGTATTGGTAAAGTTCACACTGATTTTATTCAACTGTTCCTTTACTTTTTCACTGTTATTTCCTCCTACTTCAATTAACACATCAATTTTCACTTTATTCTGTGACCACGATTGTATATCCAGATTCCCGAATTTATTACTGATCTTCAGGGTTGCATCTGCATTTACAGAAAACTCCTTGTTATAGGTTTTCTTTTCGGTGTGTTTCCATTTTTCATTTTTCCCATTAGCAAGAGCTAATGAAGGAATAATTAAGGCAATTACAATGATTTTAAATATTGCTTTCATGTTGTTCGTTTTTTAATTGATTAATGATTTCTATTTGATCCATAACTCGATTTAACAAATCGATTCTGGTTTGAAAATTACTTATCATTGCCTGTATGATACGTCTATCATAGTTGTCGATAAGTTCTTGTTGAAGTACTTCGTACTCTTTTTCTAAATTTTGAAGCTGAATTAAAGCTCCCTCTACTAATTCTTGTGTATGTTCGTCTTTTGATGATTGTAAACGTTCTATTTCTCCACTAATAAGTCCTCCGAAATACAGCTCTGCATTCGCAATTTCTTCTGGAAGCTCTATCACTTCTTCAGGTCCTATTGGCCCGGTATCTTTATTCATAAACTGATATCCTATTCCGATCAGTAATACAACACTTGCTGCAATGGATAGATGACTCCAATTGAATCGCTTTTTCTCAGGTTTTTCTTCTGAAGATTCTACTCCATTTAATTTTGCCAAAAAACGCGCTTGATGCCCTCCTCTGATCGACTTATTATCGGCAAGCTTGCGCTTTTCTTTTAAAACTGTTTTTATATTTTCTTTTTTACACATATACTTCCAGCTTTTTCTTTAAACTTTCTTTTGCTCTAGAGATTGTTGTTCTACAATTAGAATAAGACATCCCTGTAATTTCTACTATTTCTTCGTAATCATATCCTTCTATGTAATGAAGACTTAACACGATTCTATAATTATCTTTTAATTCTCTTATTGCGTTTAGCACTTCCTTTAATTTAGCATCTGAGGAATCTATATACAAATCAGGTTCATCTTCTACCTTATATAAAACCTCATCTATTGATACATTAAAGGTGTTTTTCTTTTCTCTATGAATATAATTCAGACTATTATTGATGACTATTTTTTTTAACCAACTTCCAAACATTTTCGGATCATTCAATCTATCAAGTTGACTAAATGCCTTGATAAAAGCTTCCTGCATCATATCTTCAGCCACATAGATATCTTGAACTATCCTGAAAGACACATTAAACATAGCTTCACAATAATTATTATAAAGCCTCAATTGAGCTTTTTGATCTTGCTTTTTACACAAGTTGACGAGTTGAAAAGTTTTTAAATCAGACATCAATAATAAATCAATTACCATAAAGATACATCCTCATAGTAAATGTTACAGTTAGGGAAAATATTTTTTGATTTTTTGTTGTCGAAGTGCTTCAACGAGAATTTGAAAGCGTTATTCTTTTTGCTTATTGTAGACTTTTAATTCCAGTCCCATCCCATAGTTGTTATAACCTTGTTGCAGTAATTTATTGTTCTTCTGAATATTTTTCCTTTCAAAACGCACCCATTTTCCACTATTTAAAAAAATACGTTTTACGTAGGTTTTCTTTGAGGCAATTTTATTGGTAAAAGGAAGCAAAGGCCTAAATGTAGTAGAAACTTTTACGATACCTCTTTTGGTTTTGACTTCTTTATATTTTTTATTCGGAAGTAGTTTTCCTTGCTTATCGGTATAGCCCAGTATTTGGATGGAAACAAATATTCCTGATCTGGGAACAAATATATCTTTGTCATCCAGATTTAATTGAAAGATTCCTTTCTTATTCTTTTCATTTACAATAAATACAATTTCTTCACTTATGAGTGATTCTCCTGGTAAGCCATCATTGTTTTCATAAAAATTGACCTTGAATAGAGTTGAAAACGGTTTTTTTGAAGTTTTTGATGATTTTCTCTTATTCCAGTCTGAAGCTTCAGACTTAATTGGCAAATAGAGTTTTGATATTTTTTGAGGGCCTTCCTCTTTGTGATCAAAAAAGACAGCTATTTCAGATTCTATTGTAGGCAGCCAACAATGAAAATAATCGTCGTGAACAACTGGATCCCTTTGTTTAATTTTAAATTTCCCCGAAACTTTAGTTTTTACAACAACTTCCTTAAGATGATTTACTTCAGGAACCATAAAAATTTTCTCTTCCAAATTAGCTGTTGGCACTTTTTTCTCCTTATAGCCGAGAGCTGTGATAAAGAGTGTATCAATATCTGGATACAGTTTTTTGGTAAAATAAAAACCTCCTTCATCGTCGGCAAATAAACCATTACCGTTTCCAAATGAAATAGTTGCGTAGGGCACGGTCTCATTATTAGTTCCATCTCTTAGAAATCTGTTTTGACCAAATGCTTGAGTAGTTATACAAACAATTAAAATATAAACGAGTTTATTAATCATTCAATTAAAGTAAGACAAAAAGTCTTTATTTTGTGTGTTGAAGTTAAGAAAAAGATTCAATAGTTGTATGATTTTCTTCAAAAGCAGTTCCTATAACCACCATGGTTGCTCCAGCCGAATAAGCCGCATTCATTTGTGCGACGGTTTTTATCCCACCTCCAACTATAACTGGAATACTAAGCGCCTCAGAAACTTTACTGATAATTTTAGTACTCACTGAATGCAATGCTCCGCTCCCAGCTTCTAAATAAATAAGTTTTTTACCCAGATATTCACCAGCTAAAGCTGTAGTCATTATGGTCTCGATCTCAGTTTGAGGAATTGGCAATGTTTCACTCACCTGTTGAACTGCTGTTTCCATACCTCCATCAATCAACACATATCCTGTTGGAATAATCTCTAATGAGCTATCCTTTAAAAACTCAACTGCCCGTATTTGTTGTTCAATCAAATATTCTGGGTTTCTTCCGGAGATTAAACTTAAAAACAGCAATGCATTAGCGGCTTCTGTTAATTGCTTGTAGTCCCCAGGAAACAGCACAATGGGCAAATTCGTATTTATCTTAATTACGCTAACAAATTCTTCAATAATATGCTCGTCAACAGTACTTCCTCCTACAAAAACATGAGTGATTTTTGAACTCTTTATTTTAGAAAACAACGATGGTATATTAGAAACCTTTAGCTTATCAGGGTCTAAAAGTATTGCTAACAATTTTTCTCCTGAATTCTTTGCCTCAAGTATATGTTGATACACCTTACTCATCTAGTTTAATTTCATTAGTAGCATACACCATAGTATATCCGAAGAACGATTCAAAGTATACATCATAAGACTCGTTAAATGGTTCTTTTAAAATATACCCTTTTGTCTTTTTATGATCTAAATCGAACTTATCGATTGGTAAATGTTGTTTGAACAACAATCCACCATCAGGATGAATTTTAAATAAACTTTCTTTAGCTCCCCAAATTACAGTTAGTTGTTCCACTAATTTTTCTTGTTTAAGGTAACTCGATTCTTTATCGACAAATTTTGTTGCTATTCGTTTAATTTTCTCTCTGTTTTTTTCAATGTCGATACCAATAGTATTATCTGAAATGGCTATTACTGAAAAATCAAAAGAGTGAGAAATTGAAATTACCTGTCCATTTTTTAAATGCGGCTTCCCATCTTCTGTGTAAAATAAATCTTCATCTGAGAGGGCTGCCTCATTCAACAACTTTCTTACAGCCAAAAAACCTTTAATATGTGATTCAGATTTCATATTGGCAATACGCTGTCTACTCTTTTCTGTTAAAAAAATATCTCCAAAGTCAGACAAAGACTCCTCTATTTTCCAAACAAGAATCTTAGTTTTTTCATTATGTTGAATGACACTATATAAAGGCATTACTTTTTGGATTATAGAGTTCTATAGCTTTTATTCTCGATAAGTGACATCTTAAAACCTTTGTAAGGTATTTTCCCACCCTAAAAGCTGTTCCTCTCAACTTTCTCTTATTTTGATGAATTAATTGGGGCAAAACAGCTAAACGTTCTATAGGGCTAACATGGATTATCTTAACAGTTTCTAAGTGGTTTTCTCCAATTTTTCTGTAGCGTTTCGAACTGTTAATTCTCTCTAAATGAAGATCATGTTTCTTCCACTCATTAAATGCTTTTCCTATGATGATGTCAAAAGAACTATCGTCAAAATCAATTTCTAAAAAATCTCCTGAAACAAAAGTGATGGGCGTCTCTAAATTATTTGTAGCATCGACTTCATCAATAAGCAAACCACATTCCTCTGCTATATCATTTGCATACACTTCACCCCCAAAATCTGCCATTACAGTCGTATTTTGACCATAGCCACAATATAATTCTAATATTTTTTGTCCTTTTAGTTTTTTATAAAAATCCCCAATATAAAACACCTTGCACTTAGTATCGATTAAAATTGTATTCCTCAAAAACTTTTGTTCATCAAAAACATAAGTCCTTTTCCTCTTCTTATGCTTGTTGTAATGAACTTCATAATGACTCTTATTCTCACTTACCATTTCGTGCTTCATCATATTTTTTAGATTAACAAAATAACTTTATCTTTGTTTATATAAAAATAATGCTTACAAATATAAATATTATGAGTACAAACACAGTTCAATATATACCATATAAAGTAAAAGACATTTCGCTTGCTAGTTGGGGGAGAAAGGAAATCGAATTAGCTGAAGCTGAAATGCCTGGGTTAATGTCGTTAAGAGAAGAGTATAAAAACGAGCAACCGTTAAAAGGAGCTCGTATTGCAGGATGTTTGCACATGACTATTCAAACTGCAGTTTTAATTGAAACACTAAAAGCCCTTGGAGCAGAAGTTACTTGGAGTTCTTGTAATATTTTTTCTACTCAAGATCAGGCTGCTGCAGCAATAGCTGATGCTGGAATTCCAGTTTATGCATGGAAAGGAATGAATGAAGAAGAGTTTGATTGGTGTATCGAACAAACATTATTTTTTGGTGAAGACAGAAAACCTCTTAACATGATTCTTGATGACGGAGGAGATTTAACCAACATGGTTTTAGATCGTTACCCAGAGTTAGTTGAAGGTATTAATGGACTTTCCGAAGAAACCACTACCGGAGTGCACCGTTTATATGAAAGAATGAAAAACGGAACTTTACCTTTGCCAGCTATTAATATAAACGATTCGGTTACTAAATCTAAATTTGACAACAAATACGGATGTAAAGAATCTGCTGTTGATGCAATTAGAAGAGCAACTGATGTTATGTTAGCAGGAAAAAGAATTGTGGTTTGTGGATACGGAGATGTAGGAAAAGGTACAGCTGCCTCTTTTAGAGGTGCTGGTTCTATTGTTACTGTTACTGAAATCGATCCAATCTGTGCGTTACAAGCTGCAATGGATGGTTTTGAAGTAAAGAAGTTAGACACTGTTGTTGGCAAGGCCGATATCGTAATCACTACTACAGGAAACAAAGACATCGTTCAAGGGAAGCATTTTGAAGGAATGAAAGATAAGACTATCGTTTGTAATATTGGTCACTTCGATAATGAGATTGATGTAGCCTGGTTAAACAACAACTACGGGGGGTCTAAAGTTGAGATTAAACCTCAGGTTGATAAATATACCGTAAACGGAAAAGACATCATTCTATTAGCTGAAGGACGTCTAGTAAACTTAGGTTGTGCCACTGGCCACCCAAGTTTTGTAATGAGTAACTCATTTACAAACCAGACTTTAGCTCAAATCGAACTTTGGAACAACATCGAAAACTACAAGAACGAAGTATATATGTTGCCCAAACAACTTGATGAAAAGGTAGCTCGTTTACATTTAGCTAAAATTGGAGTTGAATTAGAAGAGCTAACTAAAGATCAAGCAGATTATATTGGTGTTAAAGTTGAAGGACCTTTCAAACCTGAATATTACAGATACTAATCGCAAAAATCATTATAATGAAAAAGCCTCGCATATCGCGAGGCTTTTTCATTATAATCAATAACCAGTTACCAAAAGCCGTCTAGCTGCTTTAATACCACATTTCTGGTAATGATTATAAGCTTGTGCTGCTCGTTCTCTTATTTGAGCAGAAGTTTCATTTAATACCCAACCATCTAGAGCCCATTTAATTGTATATGCTTCAGGAGCCATTAGTCCTTTTGTCCAAACTGAGTGATGTAGGAATTTATAATCCAGTAGCCAAAGTTCTTGAAGCATATATGAAGAAGCAATGACGAGCCTTTCTAGACAAATTGATACAAGAGAAATGCAATAAAATTCAAAACAAATAAAAGGTTAAGATGATCGTATTGGTCAATAACCTCTATGAAGAAACCGCTTCCATGAAGAATATTTTGCTAACAAATGGGAAGCGGTTTTAATTAACTAACTATTACAAATATAATATTTTTACAACTCTTAAATTTAATACTATTTTATTTCAGGTTTCATAAATAATTACGGTAAAGCCGTAAATTTTAGATAGTTATTTGTATATTAGCCACAGCTAACTATTTAGCTAACTAAACAAAATCTTTAAAATAGACTAACTACAAAGGATACCCGATACTTGATTTTCTATTAGATTTTGTAAACTACACTAATTATGAATAATGTGTACATCTATTTTGATGTTACACTAAAACGCTATGATTTAAACTAACGTATTAATAATCTAAAAAAGATGACATTAAAAACCATTAGAGAAGGGAAATGTTCAAAGATCATTGCTAGTTACCTTGCTGTGCAATTGTTTATACAAATGACTCAACCTTCAGAACTGTTTGCCTTAACCAGCGGACCCTCACAACCTGAATTTAACAGTTTCACTCCTATTGGAACCAGTGATATGGTGAATTTAAGCAGTGGAGATTTTAACTATAATTTACCTGTAATGGATGTGGGAGGCTACCCATTAAATTTATCTTATCAAACAGGAATTACCATGGACCAAGAAGCTTCTTGGGTGGGGCTTGGTTGGAACCTCAATGTTGGGCAAATCGCCAGAGATGTTCGCGGTATTCCAGATGATTTTAAAGGAGATGAAATCAAATATCAAAATGATGCTCGAGATAGTAGGACTGTAGGAATTACCTTAACAGCAACACCATCCATTTTTGGTAAAGACAAAAAACCTGATCCAGATGCACAAGGACCTTTTAGCTTTGGAAGTGTTGGTTTAGGAATCCAGTACAACAATTTCTCTGGAGTAAGCTTTACTCCTATGACTAATGTGAGTTATAACATCGCGCGTATGGCAGCCATTGGAGGGAACTTTAGTTTAAACGCTACTCAAGGACCAACAGTAGGTCCTTCTGTAGGAGCTAATTTCAAAAGATCATATTTAAGTAAAGAAAAATTTGGAACGTATTCTGTTTCCCCTAATGTTGGTTTAGGGTTAGGATCAAGACAAGGTATTCAAAACCTGAATTTACAAGCCTCTACAGGCGCTGTAGAACATCAATTAAAAAATCCGATGAATATCTTACAAATGAAATCAGTCTATGAAGGTGGAGGAAGTCAAGGAAGCGCAGTCTCTTTTGATGATCAATCTTTTACACCTCGCAAACGAGTGGGAATGAATAGTAACAGTTTTACCTTTAATGCCTCTATTGCTCCCACTATTTTCGGATTTCAAGTATTAACACCGCAAACTCAGGGAACTGCTTTTGGTAGTTTTCAAGGAATTAAAGACTCAGAAAAAGATAAAGACATTCCTACTTTTGGTTATGAAAATACCGAAGCAGGAAATAGCTCTACTACTGGAGCAGTTTTAGACTTTAACAGAAGAGATGATCGTACAGTCAACAAAAACACCAATGTATTGCCTGTAACGCAATATAGCTATGACATGTATAGTATCCAGGGACAAGGAATTGGCGGAGCATTCCGACCTTATCGTGGTCAGGTAGGGTATATCTATGACAATACTGTTTCTGACAATAGTGATAGTGGAACTTTAGGAATTGAATTTGGTGCAGGGCAAAATTGGTATTCTGGATTTGAAGTCAAATTGACCGATGAAAATAGCGCTTCAAAAAAGTGGACGAGCAGAAATTACGCCTTACCAAAGTTTGAAGAAAATGAAAACGATGATAATACCATCGATTATGAAAAAACTTATTTTAAAACCTATGGGAATTTAGAAGTTGATCAGGATATTGATTTGTACAATGATGATCTGTACGGTGAGACTCCTATTCGATTTGAAATAGAAGGGAGTAAATACAACCGTCGTTTAACACCTAAGTTTGAACAGCAAGTTATCAATGGTCAAAATATCGATTATATATCTCAAGACGATGGAAATACAGAAAAAATAAAAAGAGAAATGATGAGACGCAGACGGTGAATGAGAATAAGATGATGACGAAAAATAAGACAACGAAGAATAATACAAATGATAATACGGATGAGAAGAAAAGAAGAACGAAGAACAAAAATGCGAAGATCGAGAGTGCCGGTGGAAGAAGAAATCCACCGCGAGCAGCGCCGCCGATACCACGAAGAAGATCCGGATCAGGCGCCGGACGTTCCGCGGATCGTCGAACAGGTGTTTCTTCTCTTCGCTCACTGGACCAGAGCTCCACTCAGCAGGGCGAACATCTCGTCCGCATAGAAGAACAGGAGCAGGCAGGAGAA
>JABSPN010000101.1 GCA_013214425.1 Flavobacteriaceae bacterium
GTACAACAGAAAAATATGAGGTGATTAATCTCCTTTTTTGAAATTTATCAAATGAATTACTCATGAATTCAAAATTCTTTGTTGTAAAAATAATAAAAGAAATGACTTATGTCATATCTAATATCGCCAATTCTTTATTAAAATTTTTATCAGAATATGGTTTGAAATTTAGTTCGCCAATATTTTGATCAACAATAGGCTTTATTTTTATAATAATAGGTTTCGCTGTCCTTAAATTTAGTAGCGATAATAGTCTCATATTCTCCAAAAGCAATAGCATCAGAAAAGTCTTAGTTTTTTTAAATGGTTCAACATTACATCTTAATATACGACCCAATGTAACAACAATAGAAAGGGTGCTAGAATACTCTTTTTTTAGCTTTTAAAGCAGATATGAATATTTTATAAGGTATGATATGTATTGTTTTTTAATTAGTCGCCTGAGTATTTAATTTTCATTAAAATATGAATAATAGTTTACTTTTTTTATGCTATCTTTAAACTAAAATTTAATCTGTTTGGTAAATAAATAACCATTTTATGTTTTCTTTATTGTATAGTCTTCCAGACTTTTGTGTTTGCCATCTGCCGACATTTTAGATTCAATAAAAACTGAAACTTTTTTATCCGTGATTGGCTGATCCTATCAGGTTATAATTTGTCTCAGTTTTTATAAAAGGTCTGGCCTTGGTGTTAATATTCCAGGACAGGGTCTGATTCTCATCAAATTGGCTTCTAAAAATCGGTATCCTTTTTCAAAACCGGCAGAAGAACATTCAATAAGTATCAGATTTTCCTAACGAAGGACACATTTCCTTCCTTCAGTAATGGTACTTAAATGAATTTCACCAGTACTTTCCGATAAACTTTTGAAGATTGAGTAGTAATATTAACCCTGATAACATCTTTTTATCATAAAACTCTTTCATTTTAAGGCTAACAGTGCCTTGAATAAAGTTGTCTGTGTTGGCATAAATAAAGTTTACAGGCTGAATGGTAATTCTTGTTTTCCGACAGCCTTCCAAGACGACTTCTATTTCGTTGGGGAAAGAAAAAGAATACTCTGCATCATCATGAATTAGGGGCGAGGCTTTCAACAGGTTGAAAACGACTTTTTTTAAAACCTTCTTAAAAGCCTTAAGAGTCTTTTAAGGCTGGACAGGTTCTTTTTTGGGATGCGTTATGACAATTTCTTCCAAGCATAGGTATTCACTTAAGTAACAATTGGGTTTCCCACTGTGGGTTGCGTTTTCTCTCGTCCCTCAAATAGGGAACTTTCATGCCTATAAGAATTACTATAATTAGTAATTACAATAATGCAATTCTCTTCATCGCTTTAGTAGGTTTAAGCTTGTAGACTAGTTCATTAATAAGCTTTGGCTTTAATTTATTGTGTATACTCAAAAAAATGAGCAGTATAACCGTCTTTTTTTTAAGGGTTTTATAACTTTGCGAATTAAATTTTGTACGATGAGTTATCACTTCAATGAGATAGAAGACAAATGGCAAAAGTATTGGGCAGAAAACCAAACTTTTAAAGCAGAGAATACTACCGACAAACCAAAGTATTATGTGTTGGATATGTTTCCATACCCGTCAGGAGCTGGATTGCATGTTGGACATCCGTTAGGCTATATTGCCAGTGATATTTATGCGCGTTACAAGCGTCATCAAGGTTTTAATGTACTGCACCCACAAGGATATGATAGCTTTGGGTTACCTGCAGAGCAATATGCGATTCAAACAGGACAGCATCCTGCCATTACAACAGAAACCAATATTAAAAGATATCGTGAACAGTTAGATAAAATTGGTTTTTCTTTCGATTGGTCTCGTGAAGTGAGAACTTCTAATCCAGAATATTATAAATGGACACAGTGGATTTTCATCCAATTATTCAATTCATGGTACAATAATGACTCGAATAAAGCTGAGGATATTACTACGTTAATTGCTGTTTTTTCTGCGGAAGGAAATTCAGGAGTTAATGCCGTATGTGATGAAGATATTGAGCTGTTTTCTGCAGAAGAGTGGAATAACTATACAGACAAAGAACAACAAAAGATGTTGTTAAAATACAGACTAACCTTCCTTGCTGAAACTGAAGTAAACTGGTGTCCGGATTTAGGAACTGTATTAGCGAATGACGAAATCGTAAATGGAGTTTCAGAGCGTGGTGGACATCCTGTAGTTCGTAAGAAAATGACCCAGTGGTCTATGAGGATTTCAGCCTATGCTGAACGACTATTAAACGGTATCGATTACAATCAGGAGAGTTTAGAATGGACCGATTCTATTAAAGAAATACAAAGAAATTGGATAGGTAAATCTCAGGGAGCTTCAGTGACTTTTAATCTGAAAGATCACCAAGCAAGTATTGAAGTATTTACCACCAGACCTGATACTATTTTTGGAGTGTCATTCATGACCTTAGCTCCAGAGCACGAATTAGTAGCTAAGATTACAACTCCAGATCAGAAAGCTGAGGTAGATGGTTATATAGAAGCAACGGCAAAAAGAAGTGAGCGTGATCGTATGGCCGATGTGAAAACAATTTCAGGAGTATTTACGGGAGCCTATGCAGAGCATCCTTTTACCAAACAACCCGTGCCGATTTGGATTGGAGATTATGTCTTAGCCAGTTACGGAACAGGAGCAGTAATGGCTGTGCCTTGTGGTGATCAAAGAGATTATGATTTTGCTAAACACTTCGGAATTGATATTCCAAATATTTTTGAAGGAGTAGACATTTCGGAGGAAGCCTTTGCCGATAAAGACAAAACCGTGATTGGAAATTCAGATTTCCTAAACGGAATGAACTATAAAAAAGCAACCAAACGTGCGATTTATGAATTAGAGCAAATCGGACAAGGAAAAGGGAAAACCAATTACAGATTACGTGATGCGGTATTTTCTCGTCAACGTTATTGGGGAGAACCATTCCCAGTATATTACAAAGACGGTATGCCACAAATGATCGATGACCAACACTTACCAGTAAGACTCCCAGAAGTAGAAAAATACTTACCGACTGAAACTGGTGAACCACCTTTAGGAAATGCAACCGAGTGGACCTGGTGCACGACCAAAAATGAAGTTGTGCCGAATACAGCCAGCGGACATTGTATGCATCCTTTAGAATTGAATACCATGCCAGGATGGGCAGGGAGTTCATGGTATATGTTCCGTTATATGGACGCCCAAAATAATGGAGAATTTGCTTCAAAAGACGCTTTAGCTTATTGGAAAAATGTTGACCTTTATATTGGAGGTAGCGAACATGCTACAGGACACTTATTATATTCTCGTTTCTGGACAAAGTTCTTATTTGATAGAGGTTATATCACAGTAGATGAGCCCTTTAAAAAAATGATCAATCAGGGGATGATTTTAGGAACGTCGGCACTTGTATATAGGCTTTCAGGGACAAATATATATGTGTCTAAAGGTTTAATTAATGATAGAGAAGTTGAAGAGTTAAGAATTGATGTAAGTTTGATAAATGCTTCTGATGAAGTTGAAGATCTGAATGCTTTAAAACAATGGCAACCTCAATTTGCTGATGCTGAATTTGAATTAGAAGATGGGAAGTATATTGTTGGAAGAGAAGTGGAAAAAATGTCTAAACGTTGGTTCAACGTTGTTAACCCAGATGATATCTGCCAACAATACGGTGCCGATACCTTAAGGCTATACGAAATGTTCTTAGGTCCGCTAGAGCAATTCAAGCCTTGGAACACGGCTGGTATTACTGGAGTACATTCTTTCCTAAAGAAATTATGGAAACTCTATCACAACGGAGATGTTTTTGAAGTAAGTGATGCAGAGCCTACAAAAGATAATTTAAAAACACTACATAAGACCATCAAGAAAGTAGTAGAAGATATCGAGAACTTCTCGTTCAATACTTCAGTTTCTACTTTTATGATTTGTGTGAATGAATTGATTCAGCAAAAGTGTAATTCAAGAGCGATTTTAGAACCATTAGCGATCCTAATTTCACCCTACGCTCCTCATATTGCAGAAGAATTATGGAGTAAGCTGGGTCATGCAGAGTCTATTGCCTACCAAGCTTTCCCAGAGTTTGATGAAAAACACTTAGTGGAAAGCTCTAAAGAATATCCTATCTCTTTCAACGGGAAGATGAAATTCTTATTAGAGATGCCATTGGACATGCCAAAGGATGAAATGGAAAAAACGGTTATGGCTCACGAAAAAACACAGCAGCAATTACAGGGACGAACACCTAAAAAGGTCATTATTGTTCCGGGTAAGATTGTCAACATCGTAGGCTAGTTTTAGAATATCGATTAAAGAAGAAAAGATGTTTTGTCAGTTCGAGTGATGCTTCGTAAAGAAATGGAGTAGAAATGTATCGAGAGCCTGTTTGGTTTGTCTCCTTGAACGCACATGTGTCACTGTCCAGCCTTCGTAGCTATGCTACTATGGCTAATACGGTATGCTTCACAACTTAAAGACAGTCTAAAGGTTTCAAACAAATCGAATGCCTATCAGCAAACCTACTTGGTATAAACAATAATTATTACAAAGCCAATTTTTAAGTCATGCTGAATACATTGAAGAATGTAAAAGGTTTAGGCTCTTCATATTGTTCAGAGTGACAGTACTGGACCATATCATTCACTAACTCATTATCGTATTGATATTTTAGCAGATTTTTAACACACATCTGACAAATTTGCACGTCATAAAGAAAAATAGCCTTTGGCTAGATTTTTGACTATTTTTATAGTGTAAACAATTAAAAAAACGATACGATGATATTTGATACAGGATATATGGTACTTGCCCTGGCGATTATGGGGGTAAGCTGGTTAGTAAGTCAACGTTTAAAAAGTAAATTTAGACAGTACTCTAAACTAAGTTTGAGAAACGGAATGTCTGGAGCAGAGATAGCAACAAAAAAGTTGCAGGATCATGGTATATATGATGTAAAAGTAATTTCAACACCAGGAATGCTCACAGACCATTACAATCCAACAAACAAGACAGTAAACCTTAGCGAAGGAGTATACAATCAGCGTAATGCGGCAGCGGCAGCTGTGGCTGCTCACGAAGTGGGTCACGCTGTTCAACATGCAACAGCTTATCAATGGTTAACCATGAGGTCAAAATTAGTTCCAATGGTAAGTGTCGCTTCTAAGTTTTCTCAATGGGTGATCATTGGTGGAATTATGATGATGGCGACAACTGCTACTGGAGGCGGAATAGGTCAAAATATTTTAATCGCCGGATTGATCTTATTCGGATTGGGAACCCTATTTAGTTTCATTACCCTGCCAGTAGAATACGATGCCAGTAACAGAGCTTTGGCATGGTTAAAGAATAAGAATATGGTTTCTCAGCAAGAATATGCAGGAGCAAAAGATGCTTTAAAGTGGGCTGCACGTACCTATGTTGTAGCGGCACTTGGATCTTTAGCAACCTTATTGTACTATATGAGATACCTAAACAGAGACTAATTTTTTAATAAATACTATATTTTAAAAAAGTCATAACACTTGAGTTATGGCTTTTTCTTATTTTTGACTAATGGTCGAAGATTTCTTTTTTTATTTTAAGATAGGAATGGGGCATGTGATGGAGTGGGGAGCACTGGATCACATTTTATTTCTTATGTGTTTATGCGTTCCATATGTATTGAAAGATTGGGCTAAAGTAATTTGGTTAGTTACCTTTTTTACTTTAGGACATACTATTTCCTTGTTATTAGGCGCCTATGGCATTGCCAATTTTAAAAGAGAATATGTTGAGTTTATAATTCCGATTACCATTCTTATTGCGGCCTTAGTCAATATAATATCAGGAGGAAAGGTTTTAAATCAGAATATTAAATTGGTGTATGGAATTTCTGTTTTCTTCGGAATTATTCACGGACTTGCCTATTATGGAGATCTTAAAATGGTACTCATTGGAGGAAACAAATTGTTGAGAATATTAGAAGTATCTACAGGAGTAGAAACAGCTCAATTAATTATAGCATTTATTGTGCTGATGCTTGGGTCGATGTTTCAAAACGTTTTAAGAGTTTCGAAAAAAGATTGGGTATTAGTAGTTTCTTCTATAGCTTTGGGATTAGTAATACCAATGATATTTGAATAAAAATTTGCAGCATATGTCAGGAGAAAAACAATTGCGATATGATAGAGCCTATTTACGAATGGCTTTAGAATGGGGAAAACTTTCACATTGTAAGAGAAAACAAGTTGGCGCAATTATTGTTAAAGATAAAATGATTATCTCTGATGGGTACAATGGTACACCAACAGGATTCGAGAACTATTGTGAAGATGACGAAGGATATACAAAATGGTATGTGCTTCATGCAGAAGCCAATGCAATTCTTAAAGTGGCATCGTCTACACAATCATGTAAAGGTGCCACGTTATACATAACATTGTCTCCTTGCAAAGAATGTAGTAAGTTGATTCACCAATCAGGAATAAAAAGAGTGGTGTACATAGATCAATATAAAGATGATTCCGGTTTACGTTTTTTAGAAAAAGCTGGAGTAGAATTAGTTCATTTAAAAGAGATTTACGCTGAGTTATAAAAAGAAATACCTGCCCATCATTATTAGTACAGCAATAGCCGTTGGCTTTTGGCTGGGTAATATACTTGATTATGGAGATCCGCCATCTCCAATTTTCGCTTCAAATCCGAAGAAAGAAAAACTGAATAAATTAATCGATTATATCGATCATGAATATGTCGATGAGGTGAATACCGATAGCATTGTTGATGTGACTGTAGATAGAATATTGAGTAATCTGGATCCGCATTCAACTTATATTCCTAAAGATGAACTTCAGAGTATTACCGACAATATGAATGGTAATTTCGTCGGAATAGGAATCAGTTTTTATATACAAAACGACACCTTAGCTGTAGTAGAGGCCATTGAAGGCGGGCCAACTAAAAAAGCACGTTTAAAAGATGGTGATCGAATTTTGTACGCTAAAAATGATACTTTGTATGGAGAAGATATTGACAGTGAAAAAGTCATCTCGAGATTAAAGGGAGAGAAAGGAACACCCGTAAAACTCACCGTTTTAAGAGAAGGAGATTTATTAGACTTTAATATTAAAAGAGGAGAAGTTCCGATACGATCAGTTTTAGCTTCCTATTTGCTGAATGATAATACTGGTTATATCAAAATAGATCGATTTGCTGAAACCACTTATGATGAGTTTAAAACAGCATTGATTGCCTTATTAGATGAAAACATCACAGGTTTAGTTCTTGATTTAAGAGATAATCCAGGTGGTATTATGCAAAGAGCAGAAGAGATAGCCGATGAGTTCCTGGAGGATGACAAATTAATTGTCTATACTAAAAACAAAAAAGGAAATGTAGAAGAAAGCTATGCGACTTCTAAGGGAATTTTTGAACAAGGACATGTCTATGTATTGATGAATGAAAATTCAGCCTCGGCAAGTGAGATCATTGCAGGAGCACTTCAGGATAATGACAAAGGAACTATAGTAGGGACCAGATCTTTTGGAAAAGGATTGGTGCAAAAAGAAATGTTATTAGATGACGGAAGTGCAGTAAGGTTAACAGTGTCAAGATACTATACACCTACAGGTAGGTCTATACAACGTGATTATAAAAACGGAAAGAAAGATTATTACACAAAATATCTGGAAAGATATCAAAACGGAGAGTTGGAAAATGTAGATAGTATTCCGGTTGTCGATTCGCTGAAATATGTGACCAAAGGAGGGAAAATTGTCTACGGTGGTGGAGGAATCATTCCTGATGTGTTTGTAGCAAAAGACGATAGCTATGATAACGAATTAGTGATGTTTTTATCGCGTACCTTATTTTTAAGAGATTTTGTTTTTGAAGAAATTGACAATAACAGAAAAGGATACGAAGAGATTACCAGAAATGAATTTCTATATGACTTTGAAGTGAGTGAGAGAGTCTTTAAAAATTTTCAGGTATACACAAGAGCCAGAAATATAGAGTTAGACTATGTTGTTTATGAGGCGCAAATTAAAATGCTTATTAAGGCCAAAATGGCTGAGCAGTTATTTGATAAAAGCACTTATTATCAAATATTAAATAAAAATGACAGTGCTATAAAAAAGATATTTGATATACAAAGTGTTATAAGTGAATAAAACTTGCTTTTTATTTGGTGCAGTTAATTTACATTGTTATATTAGCCCCATCTTAAGAAAGTTTTTTTCATATTAAGTAAAACCACTGATTAGAAAACCGAGTTTAACGACTCGGTTTTTTTGTGTTCTAAACGTACTGTTTATTGGATTTTATCGTGAACCTTGGTGTGTTTACCACCATTCCAGAGTGTCAAAATATCTGTAGCAACTTGAGCTCCGCTACCCGCAGCAATACTAAATTGACTTCTCCAACCGGCTAATGTTCCGCAAACATACAAACCATCGGTAACCAGGTGATCTTCATTTTTTAATTGAATACGATCTTTAGCAACATTCGTCCTTTGGTGAGGTATTAAATAATCTTCTAAACCATCAATGGTAAAAGGTTTAGAATAATTTAAGGCAATTACGGCTAGTTTGGTTTTATAAGTGCTCTTGTTGGTTTCGATAGAAAAATGATTGTCTAAAATATGAACATGAGAGACTTTTTCTTTTTTAATATGTTCAATAGCTGGATAGTGAGAGCTTAGCTGTTCTATGCCAGATTCGAGAATGTCTTTTCCTAAAGTACCAGGTGCTGAGCCTAAAACATTATTAAATAAGGCGTTGTCGAGATGAGAAGCTTTTTGATGTGCGATTAAGGCAACCTTTTTCTCCTGAGCAAATGGCTTTTTCATTCCAGAACCAATGACTAAAGAACATGACAGACCTGAAGCACCAGCACCAATGATTATAAGGTCGTAAAGCATTACTTTTCGTTAATTTTTTTAAGTACTTTTTTAGACTGCAAGAAAATAAGAAGAAGTATAATGGCAGATACAGCAGCGATAATACAAATGATGGCTACTTGACTTTTTCCTTCTAAAGGATTGTTGAAGTCA
>JABSPN010000102.1 GCA_013214425.1 Flavobacteriaceae bacterium
CTTTGTGCATCTAAGTCGGCCAGAGAAAAATGTGCCATCAAGTCATAACCATCACATGGGTGTGGTCCTGCAAATCCGTTATCACATGGTTCAAGAGGAGTAAAGTTGAATGTGTCATCGCAGACATTTCCTATACCATCATTATCTTCGTCTTCTTGTTTTGGGTTGGCTTCAATAGGGCAATTGTCATTGTCGTTGTCAATACCATCTCCATCAATATCACTATCACAAACATCTCCAATACCATCTCCATCTAGATCTAATTGATCTGTATTAGCGTTAACGGGACAATTATCTTGACTGTTGCTTATTGTATCATTATCTGAATCTGGTTCTGGATCGTCGTCATTACAGCTCAGTATTAATAAGGCACAAAACCCCAGTATCAAATAAAGTATTCGAATGTTCATATCTTAGGTATTTTTGTTAATAGATAAGTTCTGTGGATAAAGTTTTCTTGAAAACTTAAATTGGTAACAGAAATTACCTCATAGCAATATTTTGCACTAAATTAACTTAAAACTAAGTTATTTTCAAAACTTTAACGTAAGTTATTCGATGATTAACTTCTTTGATTCTGAATTATTAATCCTCAAAATATAGGTTCCAAAGGCATAATTGGAAACATCTAATTGATATGTTGAGGCAAAGCTTTCAGGATTAAAATCCAGAAGTATTTGCCCTAAAATATCGTATATTTTAATGTTTGAAATCGTCTTGGAGTTAGGCATTTCAATTGTGGTATAGCTTGATGCTGGATTAGGGTATAATGAAAATCCGTTAATGCTATTATCAGCGATACTTAAGGTTCCGCTTTGTCTAATTAAAAAGAAGCCTCCGTCTAAATCACTTACTACTATATTATTGCTGCTAAAAAAGGGATAGACATTCCAAACACCGCTAAAATTAGTGTTGTTATTTGGCGGATAGGTGTCAAAGAATCCTACTTCTGTTAGATTGCCATTTTGTACATCAGAAACATCTAACATAGCGACTCCTCTGGAATACGACGATTGATAATAAATATTCCCTTTTATATATCCATTATGATCTATAGCTCCTGTGGGACCTTCGTAATCATCAATATAAACAGGATTGTCTAAATCTGTAAAATCAAACATCATTGTTCGGGTGTTGAATCCTGTGTTGAGCTCATCTGTTTCATCTCCAAGTATAAAATACACATGATCTTCTGTAAGCCAACCCTGATGAACATATCCATATTGAGGGTAAGAAATTTCAGATAATTTGATCGGATTACTTTTGTCGGTCACATCAACGATAACGATTTCATCACCATTGCTTCCTAAGAAAATTTCTTTACCGACATGAGCTAAGTCAGGCCCGTTATAAGTAACAATTTGCGCGTCATGTGTATAACCGTCTGTGCTGTAGCCTCCATCAGAAACTGGTAAGGCAGGATTTGAAAGATCTATAAAGTGCGGTCCTCCACTAAAGGAATTGCATCCAATAGCATAAGCGTATCCTGTATCTTCATTCAGTGCAATATTATGACAAGCTCCAAAATCAGTAAAATGATATGTAGCCGAAAAAGTTTGCGGGGGTGAGGTAACGCTTCTTAATTGAGTGAGATCAAATACTTGCATCCCATGGCTTCCTGCTTCACTTACGATGTAAGCATGGTTGTTATAGACTTTGATATCTCTCCATGTACTATTAGAGGTTGCAGTAGGAAGCTTTCCTAAGTATACAGCATTTAGAGGATCGGTAACATTAATGAAAGCAGTACCATTATTAAGTCCAACAATGGCATATTCGCTATTATCGCTTGGGTCTGTCCAACCCCAGGAATCATTAGCTAATGAAGCATTTAGCGTTGAGAGGTCAATATGAGACATGAGATCGTAATCATTACAAGGGTAAGTCCCTGCCATGCCTCCTGTGCATTCTGTTTGTGCAATCGAAAAATAATATACCACCAAAAGCAGTATAAAGAGTAGTTGTTTTGGCATAATGTAGGTTATAAAATATAATTAGGGTTCTTAAATTTAACGATAATTAGTTGATTTCCATGTTAAAACTTCGATTTTCTGCATTTTTTCTCCTATTAACGGGTATACTTAATTATTTTTGCAGCCTATGATTGAAGATAAAGACAGAAAAAAAACAGACCTTTCATCATTAGGTGAATTTGGATTAATAGACCATTTAACTAATCAATTTGAAATTAAGCAAGAAAGCACAGTTAAAGGAGTTGGCGATGATGCTGCTGTTTTGGATTTTAAAGACAAAAAAACTGTTGTGACTACTGACTTTTTAATAGAAGGAGTTCATTTTGATTTGTCATACATGCCTTTGAAACATTTAGGTTATAAGGCGGTTATGGTAAACTTGTCTGATGTATATGCTATGAATGCCTTAGCTACTCAAGTTACAGTTTCTATTGCGGTGTCTAATCGATTTCCTCTAGAAGCTCTTGAAGAATTATACTCAGGAATTGAACTAGCATCAAAAATTTACAATGTTGACGTTGTCGGTGGAGATACAACAAGTTCAACAAGAGGATTGATAATTAGTGTTACAGCACTTGGAGAGGTTGTTGAAGAAAAAATAAGCTATAGATCTGGAGCTAATGAAAATGATTTACTGGTTGTGACTGGAGATTTAGGTGCAGCCTATTTGGGATTACAGGTTTTAGAAAGAGAAAAACAAGTTTTTCAAGTGAATCCGAATAATCAACCCGATTTAGATCAATACACCTATTTAATTGAACGTCAGTTAAAGCCTGAAGCAAGAAAAGATATCCCTCAATTATTAGCTGACTTAGATGTAAAACCTACTTCGATGATTGATATTTCTGATGGATTGTCTTCAGAAATTATGCATCTCTGCAAAGCTTCAAATGTTGGGTGTAACTTGTTTGAGGATAAAATTCCACTAGACCCGCAGGTAATTAATGCATGTGAAGAGTTTGATATAGATAGTACCACAATTGCCTTAAACGGAGGAGAAGACTATGAGTTATTATTCACCGTTTCTCAGGAAGATTTTCCTAAAATAAAAGGTAATCCCAACCTAACAGTAATTGGACATATGACAGCGAAAAAAGAAGGAATGCATTTAATTACCAGAGCTAATCAGAAGATTACGTTGAAGGCTCAGGGTTGGAATTCTTTTAATGAAGAGTAAAGTTAATTTATCCATAAAATAAAAAAGCCACACTCAAAGAGTGTGGCTTTTTGCTATTGTGTTTCGATTCACATTAGCAAAATTCGTTATAAGCGTCCATCAGGTTCTCTGCAATCATTTCAGCAGGTCTTCCTTCAATATGATGTCTTTCTAACATGTGAACTAGTTCACCGTCTTTAAATAAAGCCATGCTAGGAGATGAAGGAGGGAAAGGAACCATATGAGCTCTTGCTTTGTCTGTAGCATCTTTGTCAACACCAGCAAAAACTGTCACTAAATGATCTGGTTTTTTACCATTATCCAGAGACATTTTTGCTCCTGGTCTTGCATTAGCTGCAGCACAACCACAAACAGAATTTACAACTACTAGAGTTGTACCTTCTTTGGCAATGGCATTGTCAACAGCTTCGGCATCGTGTAATTCTACAAATCCAATGCTTGTCAAGTCTTCACGCATTGGTCTCACTAACTCAGGTGGATACATATATCTTATTTAAATTAACTAACACTTAAATTTCAGATGCAAAAGTACAAATTATTGACCTTCCTAAGCAATAATTAGATCATAAAAATTGTTAAATGGAAAGATAAACATCGTGAAATGAATTGAGTGTATTCAATTCTAACTATATTTGACTAACAGAAATCCATCATCTTGACTTTAGTAAAAATCATTTGTACAGTATTAGGAATCATGTTTGGAGGTCCCGTTGGTGGTCTCATAGGATTTTTAGTGATTACGGTTATTGAAAGTATTTATCAAGAAGATACTAGACAATATCAAAAAGAAGTCAAGTTTAAAACGGAAACTGCTCAAAAAGAATTACAAATTAATCTATTGGCGCTATCGGCAATTTTAATTAAGGTTGACGGGAAAGCTTCTCAAGTTGAGATTGATTACATACGATCTAATTTTATTAAGCTCTTTGGAAAAGATAAAGCAAACGAAAACTTCAAGGAGTTTAATACAATTGTTAAGCAACAACAACTTTCAACACAACAGGTTTGTTATAATATTGCGAGGTATTCCAATCCCAGGTTAAGGCTTCAATTGATTCAGTATTTATTTGGAGTTGCTAAATCTGATGGCAAAATTTCTGATAAGGAACTTCAGGAATTAAGAAAAATTGCAGGTTATCTCAGAGTAAATTACGAAGACTTTGAATTCACCAAGTCGCTTTATATAGGTTCAAAAGTTGATGCCTACGATATTCTAGAGGTCTCTCAAAATGCTTCCAACAGAGAAATTAAGAAAGCCTACAGAGCTATGGTAAAGAAATATCATCCCGATAAATTAGGTTTAGCTAGTAAGGAGAAAATTCAAAAAGCTGAAGAAAAATTCAGACAGGTACAAAAAGCCTATGAACAGCTTCAGTATGAAAGAGGCTTTTAAACAAGACGTATTTTTCACTAAAAAATAAGGTACATTACCTATTATTATTAAATTTGCACCCTTAAGCCAGAGAAAATGATTGATAGGATTAAAGAACTTATTGGAGAGGTAGAAGAGTTTAACGCACAATCTAAGGAAGAGATTGAAGCGTTTAGAATTAAGTATCTAGGAAGTAAAGGACTTGTTAGACAGTTTTTCGGTGAAATGAAGAATGTTGCCAACGAGCAACGAAAGGAATTTGGCCTAATTGTAAACAAATTAAAAGATTCTGCTCAAGATAAAGTTGATGCTTTGAAAGAGCAAACTGAAGGAAAAGAAGACGAAAAAGGAGTTTATGGTGATTTGTCCAGACCTTCTGAACCAATTGAATTAGGTGCAAGACATCCCATTTCTTTAGTAAAGAATCAAATCATTGAGATCTTTTCAAATATTGGATTTAATGTTTCTGAAGGACCAGAAATAGAAGACGATTGGCATAACTTTACGGCTTTAAATCTTCCTGAATACCATCCCGCTAGAGACATGCAGGATACCTTTTTTATTCAGACAGATCCAGATATTTTATTAAGAACCCATACGTCTTCTGTACAGGTACGATACATGGAGAATAACAAACCTCCTATCCGTACAATTTCTCCTGGACGTGTTTATAGAAATGAGGCTATTTCTGCCCGTTCCCACTGTTTCTTTCATCAGGTTGAAGGATTGTATATTGACAAAGACGTTTCTTTTGCCGACTTAAAACAAACACTTCAGTATTTTACTAAGGAGATGTTTGGTAAGTCTAAAATCAGATTACGTCCGTCTTACTTCCCATTCACTGAACCAAGTGCTGAGGTAGATGTATACTGGGGATTAGAAACTGAGACCGATTATAAAATGACCAAAGGAACTGGATGGTTAGAAATTATGGGTTGCGGAATGGTAGATCCTAATGTCTTAACGAATTGCGGAATTGATGCTGAAGAGTATTCAGGATTCGCTTTTGGAATGGGAATTGATCGTATTGCCTTATTATTACACCAGATATCTGATATCAGATTGTTTAGTGAAAACGATATTCGTTTCCTAGAACAATTTAAATCGGCTTTTTAAAACATTTCCGAAGTGAAAAAGGATATAGAAATCCCTGAAGTTACTGGAGTTTTTGTTGCAGCTATTAGAGAAATTCATTCAGAATATAAAACTAACGATTGGAATGTCTATATCGTGAATGAACAAGACATTCCCATTGAGATGGTGCTAATTGTTTCCAGAGGTTACGAAAAACACTTAGAAACTTCCAAAATGCGACATAAATTAGCGCAATTGCCTCCCAAATCCTTCGCTAAAGTTGAATTCCTTCTGGATGATGTATTAGCCCTGAATAATGAATTCCAAGTTACTTATTTTGCCGACAACAAAATGTATGATAAGAAATTTATATTCAGGAAAAACACCATTAATATGAATGCCTTAAGAGCTATTCCTTTAGTAGGAAAAAAAGGAGTAATGGCGAACTAATCTAACTTCTCAGTTAATTTTTTAAATACTTTCTTCGGATTTTTTCCATCATATAAAATAGCGTAAACTGCATCAATGATAGGTGTTCTGGTTTTCCTCGGATTTCGCTCATTCAGAAAATGTGCACTACGAGTCGCATAGTATCCTTCTGCAACCATATTCATTTCCATCTGTGCTGATTTAACAGTATAGCCCTTGCCAATCATGTTTCCAAACATACGATTACGGCTGAAGGTAGAATATCCTGTAACCAATAAATCTCCCAGATAGGCAGAGTTGTTGATGTTACGCTTCATTTTGTGAACTTTCTTAATAAAGCGTTTCATTTCTCGAATGGCATTACTCATCAAAACACTCTGGAAATTATCTCCATATCCTAATCCATGGGCAATTCCAGCAGCTATTGCATAAATGTTTTTAAGCATCGCAGCATACTCAGTTCCAACAATATCATCAGAGATTTTACAGTTAATGTATTTTCCAGATAAGTGTTTGGCTAAAACTTTAGCTCTTTTTTGATCAGCACAAGCGATGGTTAAATACGACAAACGTTCTAATGCAACTTCTTCAGCATGACATGGTCCGGTAATCACACCAATATTTTCAAAAGGAACATTATACTCCTCATGGAAGTGTTCTCCAACTATAAGTCCGCTTTCAGGAACAATACCTTTTATCGCCGAAAAGACAACTTTGTCATTTAAGTCTATTTCGAAACGTTTTAATTCGGTATGCAGGAATGCCGATGGAATGGCATAAACGATATAATCAGCTTGTTCAACTATTTCCTTCATATTACTACTCAGGTATAATTGATCAATATTAAATTCAACAGAACTTAGGTAATTGGGGTTGTGGTGTTCTTCTTTAAGATGTTCAATGGCAGCTTCATTTCTCATATACCACCCTACAACATCTACATTTTGGCAAAGCATTTTTACAATAGCTGTTGCCCAACTTCCTCCTCCAATTACTGCAAACTTTAAAGAATCGGTCATTAAAAAATGATGTTTTCGAACCCCAAATGTAAGCAAATTATAGCTCTGTTTGTTATCTGTTCATTATCAGCAGATTAGTTTTTTTGGCACGGCCTTTGATGAAGGAGATATAGAATCTAAAAAAATGCGGCTTATGAAATCACTAAAATTACTTTTCCTTTTATGTATATCAGTCATGTTTTTTACGTCTTGTGAGGTAGATGTAATTGCTGGTGATGATAGTATAGTGGAGGATCCTATTAGTTTAGAACAACTATTAGCTTCACATGAATTATGGTACGTTGATATTAATCAGACGACTGGACCTGGCGAAGTTCCTTTTCTTCAAAAAGCATTTACAGTATCCTATCGATATGGAGTAATGTATGCGAATAACAATTTAGTTGGAATTGGAACTACTGGAGGCGGATTTGGAATAGATGTTGGTTTTTACAACACCTATGGAGGAACGATTGAGATTCATCATGACTTAGACGGTTTTTGGGCACTGGAAGTATATCAATTAGGACCGAATAGAATTAAAATGTATGATCCATATACGAATACAAGTTATTATTTAACAGGATATCAAAGGAGCACTTTCGATTACGATCTGGTGTTTTATGATAACATCCATTATTTCCTTCAGGAGTATGTCGCCTGGGAAAAAGTATTCACTAGTGCGGCAGGAGACCCTAGTCCATTCGATAATGAGAACTTTTTACAGTTCTTAGCTTCTGGGAACGGAATAAACTTTAGAAGCTCTCAAGATCAGTTTGGCACACCTCTTGATTTTATCTACTGGGATTACAGTGGGATTTATGAAGTGAATGATGTGTATGGAGATGCCTATCTCAAAACCTTAGCTTTAGATTACGATTATTCTGGCAATGAGTTTTTTGAATTGATAATCCTGAATGATAATAAAATAGAATTATATAACTCTTTTACAGGAACTACTTATAGATTTAAAGGTAGCGGCTTTATTCAATACAAAAATGCTGATGGTAAGAAAAGAAAGAAGATTACCAATAAAGTAAGAAAGTTAAAAAAAGATAAAAAAGTTTAGTTGATTTTTTGGTTGGTTATTTAGTTGTAGAAGCCGTATTCAATTTCTTAGAATGCGGCTTCTTATTTTTTGTAAAAATTCATCTCATCTACATAGCTAAACACAGATTCTGGTAATAACGGACGAATATTTTTTCCCTCTTTTATGGATTTCCTGATAAATGTAGAAGAGATCTCCATAATAGGAGCTGTTACCTTATGGATCTTGGGATGATTTTGGAATTGATGTTCAGTTGTTCCTTCTGAAATCCTTGGATATATGTAAATATGGTGTTGCTCTAAGATAGCCTCACAATTTTTCCATTTGTGAAAGTTCTTTAAATTATCTTCACCCATGATTAATGAAAAACTATAGTCGGGATATTTTTCTTCTAAATGTGCTAAAGTATTCACAGTATAATTTGGCTGTGATAATTTGAATTCAATATCACTGGCTTTAAGCTTTGGATAATGTTCGATAGCCCTATATACCATATCATAACGATGATGATTGTCTAATAACGAAGATTTTTTCTTAAAAGGATTATGCGGCGTAATCACCATCCAGATTTGATCTAAGTCTGAATGCTCTACCATATGATTGGCAATGGTTAAATGACCAATATGAATAGGGTTAAATGTACCGAAGTATAAGCCTACTTTTTTAGTTTTTTTTTTAGCATCTAAAAAAGATTTTACCGTTTGATAAGCTTTGCCTTTAGCTTCTTCCAGATCATTATTCTCGATAATGACATCAAAATGTTTAGCCGATTGCATTTCTTTTGCTGATTTGGCAATACGCATGGCTATCTTTTCTTCGGTTTCTGTTTTGCGGTTACGCAACCGGTTTTCTAATTCTTCTACAGAAGGAGGTTTGACAAAAATGGCTAACGTATCGTTTGGAAAATGCTTCTTTATATTAAGTCCGCCTATCACATCAATATCAAAAATTACATGTTTCCCCAAAGCCCAAATACGTTCTATTTCACTTTTTAAAGTTCCGTAGAAATTATTGGTATATACTTCTTCATATTCTAAAAAAGCATTGGCTTCTATTTTTTGTTTGAAATCTTCAGCCGATAAAAAATAATAATCTTTCCCATCAATCTCATGCTCACGAGGCTCTCTTGAGGTAGCCGATATTGAAAAATCTAACGACAATTCATCCTGATTTAATAGATGGTGTACAATAGTGGTTTTACCAGCTCCTGAGGGTGCAGAAAAAACAATGAGTTTACC
>JABSPN010000103.1:0-6557 GCA_013214425.1 Flavobacteriaceae bacterium
AAGTAAAAGAAACAGTCACATCGTATTCATTTCCAACCATCATTAAGGAAGGAATAGCAGCGCTTTCTACAGGTAATATTTCATATTGATAACCAAGGCTATCGTCACTCTGACAAGCAATTAGTGATACGAACAAAACTAAAACTAATGCAATCTTTCTCATTTTTCAACTCTTTATCTTGTTATAGAGATGCAAAAAAGCAAAAAAGGTTGCGTCAAAAAAGCAAAAAACTTTTAAATCTTAGCCTATGAAGCTTGAATTGCCTCTAAAATTTTAGTTTCAATCTCTTCTAAAAGTTCAGGATTGTCTATTAAAATAGATTTAACAGCATCTCTTCCCTGACCTAATTTAGAATCATCGTAACTAAACCATGAACCACTCTTTTTAATGATGTCATGAGCAACTCCAATATCTAAAATTTCACCAACCTTTGATACTCCTTCGCCATACATGATATCAAACTCTGCTGTTTGAAATGGAGGAGCAACTTTGTTTTTTACAATCTTTACTCTGGTTTTATTTCCAATAACATTGCTATTACTGTCTTTGATTTGTGTAGATCTTCTTATGTCAAGTCTTACCGAAGCATAGAATTTTAGTGCATTTCCTCCAGTAGTTGTTTCTGGATTACCAAACATTACTCCAATTTTTTCACGAAGCTGGTTAATAAAAATAACGGTACAGTTTGTTTTGCTGATAGAAGCGGTTAACTTTCTAAGTGCTTGAGACATCAAACGGGCGTGTAATCCCATTTTAGAATCTCCCATTTCTCCTTCTATTTCACTTTTAGGAGTTAAAGCGGCAACAGAATCGATAACTATAATATCAATAGCTCCTGAACGAATTAAATTGTCAGCAATTTCTAAAGCTTGTTCTCCATGATCAGGTTGTGAAATAATTAGATTGTCAATATCGACACCTAGTTTTTCAGCATAAAAACGATCGAAGGCGTGTTCTGCATCAATAAACGCCGCAATTCCACCAGCTTTTTGAGCTTCAGCAATAGCATGTAATGTCAGTGTTGTTTTTCCTGAAGATTCAGGTCCGTAAATTTCAATCACTCTTCCTCTGGGATACCCACCAACGCCTAAGGCTAAATCCAAACCTAAAGAACCAGATGAAATGGCATCGATTTCCTCAACAGCAGAATCTCCCATCTTCATCACAGTTCCTTTTCCGTATGCTTTGTCAAGTTTATCTAAGGTTAGTTTTAACGCTTTTAGTTTTGCATCTTTTTCTGAAGCCATTGTTATCTGTTTTATTAGTGAGAATTGAAGGCTAAAATACCATTTAAAAAAAATACTTACAATTTTAACGCAACCTTTTTAAACTTTCCGTATCTAATAACAAAAGCAATGAAGATTAAACAATGAGTTTTTTCAAAAAATCAATATCTAATAACATTAACGGCTTTGCAATTATAGTACAAGTTTGTAGTCATTGTAAAGCAGATGGTGGCTAATATTCGTTACATGTTTGTTTATATTCTCTTACTCGTTAAGGAGAATTATAAAGTAAAAAAATTAGTAACGAATTAGCCTTAAAAAGTTCCTGATAACACTCAGGAACTTTTTTTATGATAAAAACCGTACTTTTGCAGCAAATAATTCTTTCAACTTAAAATTGATATAGCATGCCACTGTACAATAAATTAAGTGCTAAAGAAAGAGCTGCTTTAATTGAAAAAGCAGGAAAAGATAGACTTACTATCTCTTTCTATAAGTACGCCAAAATCGGAAATCCCGTAATTTTAAGAAATCACCTATATGTTAACTGGGAATCAATAGATGTTCTAGGGAGAATTTATGTAGCCTATGAAGGTATAAATGCTCAATTGTCTGTGCCAGCAGAAAATTTCGAAGCGTTTAAAACACATTTGGATACGATCAGTTTTCTTGAAAACGTTCGTTTAAACGTAGCGATAGAACATGATGCAAAATCGTTCCTAAAACTAAAAGTAAAGGTAAGGGATAAAATTGTTGCTGATGGATTACATGATGATACGTTTGATGTAACCGATAAAGGAATACATGTTGGTGCAGAAAAATTTAATGAACTTATTGAAGACGAAGACACAATCCTTGTCGACATGAGAAATCATTATGAAAGTGAAATAGGGCATTTCAAAAATGCCATTACTCCTGATGTAGATACATTTAGAGATTCTTTACCTATTATTGAAGAAGATTTGTCTGAACACAAAGAAGATAAAAAGCTTGTGATGTATTGTACGGGTGGGATTCGATGTGAAAAAGCCAGTGCTTATTTTAAGCATAAAGGTTTTAAAAATGTGTATCAGTTAGAAGGAGGTATCATTAATTATACAAGACAGGTTGAGAATCAAAACATAGAAAACAAATTCATCGGAAAAAACTTTGTTTTCGATCATAGAAGAGGAGAGCGAATCTCAGAAGATATTATAGCTAAATGCCATCAATGTGGAGCGCCTTGTGATACTCATACTAACTGTGCAAATGAAGCCTGTCATTTATTATTTATTCAATGTGACTCGTGTAAACAAAAAATGGATAATTGTTGCTCTGATGAATGTAAAGAAGTGATTAAGCTACCAGTTGAAGAGCAAAAAGTCTTGAGAAGAGGGAAAAAGGCTAGTAATAAGATTTTTAAGAAAGGAAGATCTGAAGCACTAAAATTTAAAAACGAACCCTCGAAAAAAACAAGCTAATAATTGTTTATATTTACCGTTTAATAGATCAGTGAGTACTCATTGATTGACAATATATAATTTAGCACTATGAGTTGTAACAATTGTTCGACAGGAAAAGATGGGATGCCTAAAGGCTGTAAAAACAATGGTACGTGCGGTTTAGATAGTTGTAATAAACTCACTGTTTTTGATTGGTTAGCCAATATGGAATTAGAAGAAGGGCAAGTGCCTTTTGATCATATTGAAGTTCGATTCAAAAACGGAAGGAAAAATTACTACAAAAACACAGAAAATTTATCTTTAGCAATAGGTGATGTGGTAGCGACAGAAGCTTCTCCAGGTCATGATGTGGGAATGGTTACGTTAACGGGAGAACTGGTTCGCGTTCAAATGAAAAAGAAAAAAGTTGAGCCCGATAATGAAGAGATAAAGAAAATATACCGTAAAGCATCGCAGAAAGACATTGATATTTGGGAAAAATCCAGAGATAAAGAAGAGCCTATGAAGGTAAGGGCTAGAGAAATAGCTATTAAATTAGGTCTCAAAATGAAAATCTCTGATATTGAATTCCAGGGAGATGGATCTAAAGCCACTTTTTATTATACGGCAGATGAACGCGTAGATTTTAGACAATTAATTAAAGACTATGCTTCTGAATTCAGAACACGTATAGAAATGAGACAGGTAGGATTGAGACAAGAAGCGTCCAGATTAGGAGGAATTGGTTCTTGTGGAAGAGAATTATGTTGTTCAACCTGGTTAACAGATTTTAGATCAGTTAACACTTCTGCCGCCAGATATCAACAATTGTCACTTAATCCTCAAAAATTAGCAGGACAATGCGGAAAATTAAAATGCTGTTTGAATTATGAGTTAGATAGTTATCAAGAAGCCTTAAAAGAATTTCCAAGTCGTGATGTCAAGTTAAAAACAAAAAAAGGGAATGCAGCATGTCAGAAAATAGACATATTTAAAGGATTACTTTGGTATACCTACTTTGATGATCCTATGAATTGGCATAAAATAACTGTAGAACATGCAAAAGAGATTATTGAGGCTGCAGAAAACAAAGATATGGTTGATAGCCTAGAAGAATATGCCGATGAATTAATTATTGAAAACAAAGCTGCTCAATTTGAAAATGTTGTAGGTCAGGATAGTTTAACAAGATTTGATAAGCCTAAGAAGAAAAACAATAAAAGAAGGAAAAGACGTTTTAATAATAAAAAGAAAAAGTCACCTAAAAATACCAAAAAAAATGCTCCAAAGAATTAGTGTATTAATTATTATTTTCCTCTTTTGTTCTTGTGATTCTAATGGAGTTTTTGATGAGTATAAATCGACACCTAATATTTGGCATAAAGACCAAAGTATCAATTTTAAAATTGAGGTTCCAGATACCATAAATGCCTATAATTTATTTATAAACTTTAGGAATAATGGAGAGTACCCGTTTAATAATTTGTACTTAATAACTGAGATGAATTTTCCCAATCATTCAAAGGTGACAGACACCCTAGAATATGAAATGGCTGAGGCAAATGGAGAATGGTTAGGTCAGGGCTTTTCAGATGTAAAAGAAAGTAAACTTTGGTACAAAGAAAATGTGCTTTTTCCAATTATGGGAACCTGTGAAATCAAAATTTCACACGCCATGAGAGAAAACGGAAGTGTACTAGGTGTAGAAACCTTAGACGGTGTAACCGATGTTGGATTTAGAATAGAAAAAATTAAATAGAATGGCAACTAACAACAATGCTCCTGACAAAAAGAATAAAGGCAAATCACCTTTCCGAAAAATAATCACTTGGGTGTGGAGACTATTTTTTTTAGGTGTTTTTTCAGCAGTGATGTTATTTATGTCGGCATCATGGGGCTGGTTAGGAGAAATGCCAGATCATACCATTCTGGAAAATCCAAAAACAAATTTGGCTACTGAAATTATTTCTTCTGATGGGAAAGTGATCGGTAAATACTTTCTTAATGATAATAGAACACCAGTTGAGTATAAAGATTTACCTAAGAATCTAGTCGATGCCTTGGTGGCGACAGAAGATGAAAGATACTACAGTCATTCAGGAATTGATGCAAAAGGCACCTTAAGAGCTATCCTAACCATGGGTGGTAGTGGAGGAGGAAGTACCATCACACAGCAGTTGGCTAAGTTATTGTTTCACACCAGAGAAAGTGCCTCAACAATGCAGAGGATTAAACAGAAAGTAAAAGAGTATGTGATTGCTGTTCGTCTAGAAAGACAATATACCAAGGAAGAAATCATGACCATGTATTTTAATATTTATGATTTCAATAACAATGCTGATGGAATTCGTTCTGCTGCCAAAATTTACTTCGGAAAACAACCCAAAGATTTGAAAATGGAGGAATCGGCGATGTTGGTTGGGATGTTCAAAAACTCATCTCTCTACAATCCGATTAGAAATCCTGAAGGAGTAAGCAATAGAAGAAATGTAGTCTTTGGACAAATGTTGAAAAATGGGAAAATCAATGAGAAGCAATTTGATTCTCTTAAAAAGTTACCGTTAACAATCGATTTCAATCCAGACTCTCACAAAACAGGTATTGCTACATATTTTAGAGAGTACCTCAGAGATTTTATGCACGATTGGGTTAAAGAAAACCCTAAAACCGATGACGATGGCAAAAAAACATCATATAACATTTACAAAGACGGACTTAAAATATATGTGACATTAGATTCTAGAATGCAAAAATATGCAGAGATAGCCATGCAAAATCATATGAAAAAATTACAGGCAGAATTTGATGAGCAAAACAAAAAAAATAAAACAGCACCTTTTAGAAATCTTACCAAAGATGAGATAGAAAGAACTATTTTTTTAGCGATGAGAAGATCTGAAAGATGGAGGCAAATGAAAGAGCAAAAGAAATCGGAAAAAGAGATCATAGCTTCTTTTGACAAACCCAGAAAAATGTCAGTTTTCTCTTGGGATAAAGAGATTGATACAATCATGACACCAAGAGATTCTATTCGCTATTATAAAAAGTTTTTTGGAGCAAGTTTAATGTCAATGGATCCTCTAAATGGTCAAGTAAAAGCTTGGGTTGGAGGAATCAATTACAAACATTTCCAATACGATCAGGTAAAGCAAAGTAAGAGACAAGTAGGATCAACGTTTAAGCCATTTGTTTATGCTACAGCAATAGATCAATTACATTATTCGCCATGTGACACTTTACCCAATACGTATTATGTTATCCCTGCCGAAAAATGGGGGAATGTAAAAGACTGGGGGCCAAAAAATTCAGATGGAAAATATGGAGATTTTATGACCCTAAAAGAAGCGTTAGCAAAATCAGTCAATACTGTTTCTGCTCAATTGATTGACAAAGTAGGGCCTAAAAACGTTGTTGCATTAGCCGATAAAGTAGGAGTTGATACGAGTAATATGGAAGAATATCCTTCAATTGCTTTGGGTTCAGTTGAAATAAGTCTGTATGAGATGGTAGGTGCTTATGCAACCTTTGCCAATAAGGGGGTTTACACACAACCCTATATGATCTCTAGAATTGAAGATAAAAACGGAACCGTTTTATTTCAGCATAGTCCAAAAACGAAAGATGTTCTCAGTGAAGAAGCGGCTTATGTAACGGTGAATCTTATGGAAGGAGTTACTCAATATGGATCTGGAGCAAGACTTAGAGGGAGTAGCTTAAAAAACAACTCTTATTACAAAAGTGTTGTAACAGGATATCCTTATGCCTTTACCAATCCAATTGCTGGAAAAACTGGAACCACACAAAATAACTCAGATGGTTGGTTTATGGGTATGGTGCCAAACTTAGTCACAGGCGTTTGGTCAGGTGCAGAAGATAGAGCAACCCATTTCAGGAATACACGATATGGCC
>JABSPN010000103.1:6567-9205 GCA_013214425.1 Flavobacteriaceae bacterium
ACTATGGCTCTTCCAATTTGGGGAAGCTATATGAAAATGTGTTACGAAGACAAGACACTAAATGTTTCAAAAGAAGCATTCGAAGAACCAGAAGAACTTACGATTGAAGTAGACTGTAAAAAATGGAAGCAACAACAAGGAGGAGATGATCCAGACCTTGGAATATTTAATTAATAGTATATGATAAATAGAACTGTAGCGAACGTTCAAGAAGCATTACAAGGTGTTCAAGACGGCATGATATTGATGTTAGGAGGATTTGGCTTATGTGGAATTCCTGAAAACGCAATTGCTGAATTAGTAAAGCTTGGTATAAAAGAGGTAACCTGTATTTCAAATAATGCAGGAGTAGATGATTTTGGTTTAGGACTGTTGCTTCAGCAGAAACAAATTAAAAAAATGATCTCCTCGTATGTAGGTGAAAACGATGAGTTTGAAAGACAAATGCTTTCAGGAGAATTAGAGGTAGAACTAACACCACAAGGAACTTTAGCTGAAAAATGTAGAGCCGCTCAAGCAGGTTTTCCAGCCTTTTACACCCCAGCGGGTTACGGAACCGAAGTAGCAGAAGGGAAGGAAACTAGAGAGTTCAATGGAAAAATGTATGTCTTGGAAGAAGCTTTTAAAGCCGATTTTTCTTTTGTTAAGGCTTGGAAAGGAGATACAGCAGGGAATCTAATTTTTAAAGGAACTGCCAGAAATTTTAATCCGTGTATGTGTGGGGCAGCTTCGATAACAGTTGCAGAGGTTGAAGAGTTAGTGCCGGCTGGAGAATTAGACCCTAATCAAATCCACATTCCTGGAATATTTGTTCAAAGAATTTTTCAAGGAAACAACTACGAAAAAAGAATAGAACAAAGAACAGTAAGAACAAGGGAATAACTGATTAATTTTTACACTGAATTATGTTAGATAAAACAGGAATAGCAAGAAGAATAGCACAAGAATTACAAGACGGTTATTTTGTTAATTTAGGAATAGGAATACCAACGTTAGTTGCCAATTATATACCAGAAGGAATTGATGTAGAATTTCAAAGCGAAAATGGCGTTTTAGGAATGGGTCCATTCCCTTTTGAAGGAGAAGAAGATGCAGATGTTATTAATGCAGGCAAGCAAACCATTACAACCCTAGCTGGAGCAAGTTTCTTCGATTCGGCGACAAGTTTTTCAATGATCAGAGGAAAACATGTAGATTTAACTATTCTAGGAGCTATGGAAGTAGCTGCAAATGGAGATATTGCCAATTGGAAGATTCCAGGAAAAATGGTAAAAGGAATGGGAGGTGCTATGGATTTAGTTGCTTCTGCTGAAAATATCATTGTAGCGATGATGCATACCAACAAACGAGGCGAGTCAAAACTACTAAAGCAATGTTCATTACCTTTAACAGGAGTAGGTTGTGTGAAAAAAATAGTAACTAATCTTGCTGTTTTAGAAGTGGTTGACAAAGGCTTTAAATTACTGGAGAGAGCCCCTGGTGTTAGTGTTGAAGACATTCAAAATGCGACAGAAGGGAATCTCATTATTGAAGGAGATGTTCCTGAAATGACGCTCTAAGTAGTTATAAAACTCAAAAATAACCTCTTTTTTTGTTAAACTTGACATGGATCTTTGTTTTTTAACGATTTGATTATTAGTTTTATAGGCTATAACCAAATTACTACATATATGAAGATAAACTACTCTTTTAAACAACTACTCTTGCTAAGTTGTTTGTTTGTTTTTTCTGGACAGATGTTATTGGCTCAGAATCAATTACAAAAAGATCAGATCACGAAAGATTACGATACGGAAAAACTTGAAACTTTATATCAAGAAACCTTAAATCGCTATCAAACAGCTCAGCAAAAAGCCAGAGCTTACGCGATCAGTAACAGTATTCCATTAAAACTTGAAAATCAAGACGGCTCTTTTTCTGAGTTAATGAGAATTTCTTCTGAAGGAAGTCCAATTTACTACTCTATAGATAATGTTGATGCTGCCGAATCTACAAGAGCAGATTGGCTCAATACTGGTGGAGGATTAGGATTAGACGTAAATGGAGATGGTATGACTGCTCATGTATGGGATGGAGGAGCTACTAGGCCAACTCATCAGGAATTTGATGGTCCAGGAGGAACCGATCGTGTTATAATTAATGACGGGGTAACCAATCTTAACGGGAATAGTTTTCACGCCCAACACGTTACAGGAACTATTATCGCTTCAGGTCAATTTCAAGCAAACTCAAAAGGGATGGCTTGGCAAGCAGATGCGATGACACATGATTGGTCTGATGATGTTGCGGAAGCTACGTTAGCAGCTTCAAACGGAATGATCTTATCAAATCACTCTTACGGTTTTTTAGCAAGTGGTATTCCTGATTATTATTTCGGAGCATATATCCAGGATTCTTATGATTGGGATAACCTAATGTACAATGCACCATATTACTTAATGGTTGTTGCTGCCGGAAATGATGGGAATGATGGTTCATCTAATGGTGCACCATTAGATGGGAACACGTTTTATGATAAATTATCAGGTCATGCGACATCAAAAAACAATATGGTTGTGGCAAATGGCCAAGATGCTAATATTAATGGAGATGGAAGTTTAAACTCAGTAACAAGAAACGGTTCAAGTAGTGAAGGTCC
>JABSPN010000104.1 GCA_013214425.1 Flavobacteriaceae bacterium
CAAGTGAGCGTTTTTCCTTTCAGGCACGTGATCACATGTTTTATCAAACGGAAAATTTCCTAAATTGGAACACATCATTTCAGCAACAGAATTGCCGTTAAAAAAAATATTTCTATGATACTATCCTATTTATAATTTTAAGAATAATCTCAGAGAAAAGTATCGAGACAAATAAGAATTAAAACTAAAATACAATACTCTTTCATGTTCATAAACAGGTAATTGAGTTTAAAAAATGATCGTAAATTAAAACCAATATACAAATCATGAACCCTGAACTAATTACAGGCTTTTGACACCATCAAAAAATCACAAATCACAGTGTGCATCGCTACATAAAATGATCGTAAATTCAATAAACTACATAATTTATTAGTATATTTACTCTTACAGCAATTTTATTCGAAATATATGAGAACAGCATTATATTTTATTTGCTCCTGCCTAATCACAGTTTCCTTAATGGCTCAGAATATAGACACTATATCCGGCGATAATCCAACCAGACTCATTCAAAAAAAATCATTCATTAAAGCACCAGTCCTTTTTGATTCCGATACACTTTTTTTTGTTAAAAGTACGAAAGGTGCTTATCCTGTTGGTCTACGATCTGAGCAGATTTCAGAACGTATCGCCTTAGTCTCAAAAACTTACAACCCCTATCTGGATAGTTTAACTATCAAAGACACCAACGGATTTATTGCCATCGAACACAATACCAATTTAATTTTTACGGTAACAGAAGCTGATGCTGCGATTGAAGGTAGTACCATGAAATCAATTGCTGAGGATCGCAAAGCAATAGTGGAACGTTTTTTAACAAAAAAAGACCCCTTATCAACTTTAGGATGGTTAAAGCGTATTGGTCTTTTTTCACTATCATTACTGCTTATCTATTTTTTAATCCGTCTCATCAACAGGATGTTTAGAAGGATTACAAATCGACTGTCAAAAATTGAACGTAAATTTCTGAATCGAAACGGAAGCCTGCTGCGTTATTTTTTACCTGGAAATTCCAACAACATTTTTGTTTTTTTAGTCACTGTTTTTCGTATCATTCTGATTCTCTTTTTATTATTCATTTGCGCTCCCTTTTTATTCAGTTTTTTTCCATTTTCTGAAAATATCGTTCAAAAATTTTATGAGTTCATCGAGACACCTATTAAATATGTATTGATGGGAATTATCAATTTCATCCCCTCACTCTTCTTCATTATAATCATTGGTATAACGGCACGTTATTTCGCTCGTGTCATCAATGTAATTACTGCGGATATTGAAAAGGGTAAACTGGAACTGAATAAATTTCATAAAGACTGGGCAAGACCAACCGGTAAATTATTAAATTTGTTAATTTACGCTTTGGCTTTGGTCCTGATTTTTCCTTATTTACCCGGATCCGGATCATCGGCATTTCAGGGAGTTTCTATCTTTATTGGAGCGATCATATCTTTTGGTTCATCATCGGCAATTGCAAATATTATAGCTGGAATTGTCATTACCTACATGCGCCCTTTTCAAATTGGAGACCGAGTTAAAATCGATCATATTGTTGGAGATGTGATCGAGAAAACAATTTTAGTAACACATTTGAGAACAACAAAGAATGAAGATGTTACCATTCCCAATGCTAATATTTTAGTAGGTAATATCATCAATTATTCCAGTAGAGATATTGGAAACATTATAGTGCACACAACCATAACTCTGGGCTATGACGTACCTTGGAAAACTGCTAATGAATTACTGATTAAAGCCGCCAGTCGAGCTCCCTATCTACTTAAAGATCCAATTCCATTTGTGCTCCAAACAAGTTTGGATGATTTTTACGTTTCCTATGAGTTAAATGCCTATACGGAGGAATTTAAGAAATTACCCCTTATTTATTCAGAAATACACAAAAATATTCTTGACGTATTTGATGAGGCAGGTATTGAAATTTTATCACCTGGATACATCGCAGCAAGGGATGGAAGCCCAACAACTATACCAAGTCAAATCACGAAAGATATGAAAAGTCCATTGGGTAAATTAATTGATCACCTGATGGGGAAAAATCAACACATTCAAATTAAGAAATCAGATCCTAATAAAGAAACTGATTAACTTTTTTGTTTATTCAAATATAATAACAGATGGAATAACGATAGCGTTTTAACATTATTGCTACCAATAAACCCAATACATATTGATGCGTAATGTTCCAACTTTTAAAATATTTTACATTATGAAAACACTAGTATTCAGTATTCTACTATTGCCCAGCCTTTTGATTGCAGACACCTTTTTCATCACTCAAAATGGAACTGGACTTATGGATGGCTCTAGTTGGGAAAATGCAGCATCCGGAAATGACCTCCAAAATATGATTAATAGTGCTCTAAGCGGAGATGAAATATGGGTAGCCTGTGGCACCTATGTTCCGACATTGGGTACTGATCGCTCCATCTCATTTTCAATGCGAAATGGTATTATTATTTATGGCGGATTTCAAGGAACTGAATTGAATATTAATGAGCGAAATTTTAGTTGTGGCCCTTGCAGTGAACTCAGTGGTGAAATAGGTATACCAGGAATTAGCGACAACAGTTATACTGTGATCTATAATGAACAGCTTACTAATACGGCCATTTTAGATGGCTTTGTGATTCGAGATGGGAATGATGATCGGAATCCTACAAGTGATGGAAATGGCTTGGGAGGTGGGGTTTATAACCACGGCTATGGCAGTACTGGATTTTGTCATCCAGAAATTAGAAACTGTATTTTTTTTAATAATAGAGCCTCTTGGGGAGGCGGTGCTTTCAATAACGGCTATAACAACGGACATACTCAACCAACCTATATCAACTGTATCTTCTACCAAAATCATGCTTACAGAGAGGCAGGCGCTATGGACAGTTATGGTGTAGGAGGAACAGCAAGCCCTACAATTTACAACTCAATATTCTATGAGAATACATCCGCTACTAATGTAGGAGCAATGTATGTATGGGGCGGTAATACTGGTGGAAATGCGCATCCAACGTTGATTAACTGTATTTTTTCAAATAATGCTGCTTTAAACGGATATGGTGGTGCCTTCATTGCTGATAGTCAAGATGAAACCGGTGGGGCTTCCTCTGGATCCTGCACGATAACCCTTCAAAACTGTATTATTCGCAATAATTCTTCTACAACAATAGCACCTCAGTTTTATGTCCGGGGTACAAATTCTCAAGTTTTAGCCACCTATTCTAATATCGAACTAAGCGCACAAAATAGTCCCCACACTATTTCAGGATCGGGTACTGGAAACATTGATACTAACCCCCTATTCCTGAATATTAGCAATGCACTGGGTGTCGACGGTTGTTGGATGACAAACGACGATGGCTTACAGCTAACATTAGGATCTACAAGTATAGATTCAGGTACAAATATTGGTACTCATACTTCAGATATTTTGGGCTTAGAACGCATTGTAGACGGAACAGTAGATATGGGGCCTTATGAATATCAAAGTACTTTAAGCACTTCAAGCTTTACGACAAAGAAGCCGTCAATTTATCCCAATCCCGTTCGGGATATATTACATATTGAAAGTAGTACAAATACGGCTCATAATATTTCTATAACAAGTATACTAGGAGTCATATTAGAAGAATTTACATTCGCGTCATGTTCTCTGGGTTGTGACATTGATATCCATCACTTGAACAGCGGTCTTTATGTAATACAAGTTAATGACTTTACCTATAAAATCTACAAATATTAAAATGTAAACTAATCATGATAAAGCCGATAGTCAATACATTCCTAACGCTATTATTACCGGTTATTATTTATGGGCAAGAAGCCCCCATAAAACCTGGTTTTAATGTAGCTGAATATCGTGAACTACTAAAAATTTCAACCCGACAAGGAGACTCATTGTACAATAATGAATTACCTGCTCCTGCATTTTTTCAACGTAACTATCGCTCTTCTGTAATGGGTTTAGACAACCGCTGGGAATTATGGTTAAGTAAACAAAAAACAGCTGCAATAAGCATTCGAGGAACCACTCTAAAAGTTGAAAGTTGGGTAGAAAATTTTTTTGCTGCCATGATTCCTGCAAGTGGTTCCTTAAAATTAAATGATGAACTCCAATATCACTATTCGCTTAGTGAAGACCCCAGAGCTGCAGTTCATATAGGTTGGCTAATTGGAGCACTGACATTATTTGAGGACATGCAAACTAAAATTGATTGGTGTATTCAAAATGACATTAAAGATTTTTATATCATTGGGCACAGCCAGGGTGGAGCAATTGCGTATTTAATAACGTCTCTTTTTAATACCCTGAAAAAACAAAACCCGGAAATTTATGGAAAAATAAGAGTCAAAACATATGCGAGTGCTGCTCCAAAACCAGGGAATTTATATTATGCTTACGCCTATGAAAAATTAACTCAAATGGGGTGGGCTTTTAATGTTGTCAACTCTGCAGATTGGGTTCCAGAGGGTCCTTTTTCAATACAAACGACATCTGATTTTAATTCGTTAAATCCTTTTTTATACATCGATGAGGAAATCAAAAAGATGTCATTTTCAAAACGTATCGTATTGAAATATGCGTTCAATCAGTTGAATAAACCAACACGCAAAGCCAATAGAAAATTCAACAAATACCTTGGGAAAATAATGAGTAAACAAATTATGAAATATTATCCTGAATTTGAACCTCCTATTTTTGTGGGAAGCACGAACTATGTCCGTGTGGGAAACACAATTGTTTTGTATGCAAATTCAAGCTATTTCGAGGAATTCCCAAACAAAGATGGCGAGCTATGGCAACACCACAAATTTGAGGCATATTTCTATCTACTAGACAGATTGTGAGATTCATTATTAAACCATAAAAATCATACTTAAAAAAAAACAAATATCGTTTAGCTCTAAGAACAAATTTCAAATCTGGGATATTTTCTGAATCAAATGTACTCTTCATCTAGTCGATAATTTGTATCTTAGTCTGTAGTTTTTTCATCAAAACTTATAACACCAAACCATTGCATCACTACAATGAAGAGACTAAATTTAAAAAAAATACTACGAGCTTTATTTTTCACACTCTTTTTCCTGCTATTGTTGGTCTTAATCTTACCTATAGTTTTTGAAGATAAAATTGTTAGTGAAGTTAAAAAAGCAATGAATGATAACATTACTACTTCCTTAGATTTTGAATCCTCACAAATTTCAATTTTTAAAAATTTTCCTACGCTAACCATTACTTTTCAAAATATTAGTCTCGCAGGAGCTAAACCCTTTACAAAGAAACCCCTTATGAAAGCTGGCGAACTGGGTTTTGGTATTCATATAACCAAGTTACTATTTAATCAGGAAGTGTCTATCACTAAGACTTTTTTAAAAGATGCAGAAGTATATCTTTTAAAGGATAATATGGGTAAAACCAACTATACCATCTTAAAAGATAGTAAAGCTTTTGAAGAGCCAAAAACTACTGATGATAATGAGTTTAATATCAATTTTCATAAACTAAAAATAAAAAACAGTTCTTTTGTTTACAGAGATGAAACAAGTGGAATAACCATTCAATCAAAAGGACTCAAGTTTCGTGCAGAAACCGAACTCGAGCAAGACAAATTAGAATTAGGATCGATCATGAAGGTGGATAGTCTTGACATCATGTATGATAAAATTGACTACCTGAAAGGGAAAAAATTTGTAAGCACATCAACTACGGTATACGATACAAAGAATTTATCCATAAATCTTGATGAGAATACAGTGACGATAAATGATTTGAATTTGCAGTTTGATGGTAACTTTAATTTGTTTGAAAACGGGCTTGCTTATCATTTTACCTTTAATTGCGAAGACTCATCGCTGGCAGATGTTATCAGTGCATTACCCCCAAAATACTTAAATTGGGTAAGTGGAATGAAAAAAATTGATGGTAAGGTTCATGCGAAGCTCACAATAGATGGCTTTTCAGGTGTGGTTCCTGAATCATTTCGCAAAGACCGAATGGCAATTCAAGTTGATTTGAAAAGAGCAAATCTCGCCCATTCGCAATCAGACTATTATCTCGAAGATGTAAACTTTGATCTAACAGGGATCCTCATTGAAAATCACATGGATTTAAATGTGGAAAATTTCCAATTTAAAATTAATGATCATTTGAGTTCTGGAAATTTAATTTTGAAAGGAAATCGCAACAATTTCTACTTGAAATCAAAACTGAATGCATCGTTAAATTTAACCGATCTCAATACCGCACTTCAATTACCTGACTTGTCTTTCCAAGGAGAATTAGATACTAATTGGGAAATAGAGGGTACATATCATCCAGCATCTTCAAAATTTCCAAAAGCAAATGGCAATTTTGAATTGCGTAATGGAGCAATCACACTAGCTCATTATCCTGATCCCATCGAATCAATTGATGTGGAAGGTACACTTTCAAACAATAGTAATGATTTTTCAACTGCTGAGCTTCGCTTGGAGAACTTTAATTTCCAATTCAAGAAGAACCCTTTCAATGCAAAGCTTTTTATGAAAGACTTTAACGATCCAAGATACGCCATTGAATGTAAAGGATTTCTTGACTTTACTGCACTTCAAGACATGATCGACCTCCCCCTTATGTTCAATTCGGGACAAATGAAAGCAGATTTTAATCTAGCTGGAAAACTACACACGAACACAGAAATACCTCAACATAAAGGCTCACTTCTTTTAACGAATGTCGAACTGCAGCCCAGCGATTTAAAAAGAGCCATTCAAATTAAAAAAGGTAATTTTTTATTTCTCAATAAAAAAATGGCCTTTACCGATTTTGAATTAAACTATGCCAATTCAAATGTGATACTAAATGGCTATTTTGAAAATTACTTAGACTTTTTGTTATACAATAATGGCATTCTCAAAGGAAACATGCAATTGGAATCGAATCGTATTTCAATAGCTGAATTACTCCCAAGGCAAAAAGCTTTACAACCCAAAAACTTACCTTTAGAAGCGCCTAAAAACCCAGCAGATGAAGCTCCTAATGGTGTCCTCCAAGTTCCCGATTATTTTGATCTATCGCTTGAGGTGAAAATCGACACAATTCAATATAATACGCTTGAAATAAACAACCTAAAAGGATTAGTGGCGGTGAAAGATCAAACACTACTTCTCAAAAACAGCCGCTTAGAAATGGTAGACGGTAACGCAAAGTTGGACGGATTTTACAAACCCATAGATTACTACAAAGCCATGTTCTCAATGGATTTAAAAGCAGACTACTTAAACATCAAAAAAGGTTTTAACGCTATTATTTTGTTCCAAGAGTTAATGCCCGCTGCTGAAAAAGCAGCAGGTTTCATTTCGGTCGATTATAATTTGGCTGGCTCATTGAACCGAGAAATGTTACCTGAAATGTCAAGCCTAAAAGGGAAGGGATATATTGCAGTAGACAGCATCCAATTTGACAATTATAAATTGTTTAGTACACTTTCAAGAAAATCAGGATTTAATGTTTTGGACAATCCTAAAATTTCAGAAATTAAGATTTATTCAGAAATTGGCGATAATGTCTTAGAAATCGAACGTTTTAAATATCGTGTGAAACATATTCGCTTACGAACTGAAGGTCAAGTATCTTTTGATGGTGACCTCGGTTTAAAAATGCGAATCGGCATTCCTCCTTTTGGTCTCATTGGAATTCCTGTAGTTGTAAAAGGTACTCATGAAAACTTTAAAATTAAACTTGGAAAACGCACTCCCGATTTAAAATCTGTTGATACGATTAATGGATCATTTTCTGACGATGATTTGTTAAGAATCAAAATGCTTCGCGATTCTATTCAACCCAACATGACAATTCAAGAAGTTGATGCCATGCAAAAAAGAATTCAAGAAATGAATTTAGATTCATTGCTATTAAAACAAACAGATACTCTCCAAACACCGCGACAGAACTAAGCAGTGCGTGACATTAGAATCACTAAAACCTACTGAGTAAAATCCATTCATTACAGTAATTATCAATAGAATCAAAGGGAAATTGTAGAATTTTGATTATCTTTATGTTACACTAAAATCAAGACAAATGAAACTGCGATACGTATCACTTTTAATACTCGTACTTCTTTCCTGCGTTGTATATGGTCAAACGCCTGAAAAGTTGTCTTATCAGGCAGTAGTGAGGAATGCCTCTGGTGACATTATTCCCAATCAACTTGTGGGGCTTCAATTAATTTTACGTCAAGCTTCTCCTACAGGTACCGCAATTTACACCGAAACGTTCACACTAACGACGAATGATTATGGCTTAATCGATCTCGCGATTGGTACCGGTACAACAACCGATAACTTTTCAACAATCAATTGGGCAAATGGGCCATTTTTCATAGAAACAAGCATCGATATTACAGGAGGAACTACCTATGCATTATTAGGCACTACAGAACTTTTAAGTGTGCCCTTTGCTCTGTATGCTAAAAACGCAACTCAAGTAACGGGAGCTTGCGGATTATCCATTGGTGATCCCCACCAAGGTGGAATTATATTTTATCTCGACGCTAGTGGCTGTCATGGTTTGATTGCTGCACCCACAGATCAATCCACAAATATAAGGTGGGATACCAGTAGTCCCCCATTCACTCCAAACAATGCCTTTGCTAATGGGGTTTTTGATGGGTATTACAATGCCAAACTCATCGCCGAATTTTGTGGTGCAGATTGCGCGGCAAATGAACTGTGTTTTGCATTGAATTTAGGTGGATTTGATGATTGGTATTTACCAACAGCTTATCAACTTAAACTGATGTATGACAACATCGGACAAGGTAACCTTCTTGGTTTAGGCAATATTGGTGGTTTTGCAAGTACCTTCTATTGGAGCTCAACTGAGGATGTGACCAATACAGCACTAACCGTGCGATTTTCTGACGGTTCAATAGCCGCAGATGCAAAAAATGATGCCATTCATGTTCGCGCAATTAGACAATTCTAATGAATACCCATTTTACAACAGATTGTATTGGAAAAACATTACATGGGTTTCAAACTCAATAGAAACAAGTAAGCCTTCAAAGAAAGTTTACCAGTAATCACCAAACTATACTCAACAACTATAAGAAGAA
>JABSPN010000105.1 GCA_013214425.1 Flavobacteriaceae bacterium
ACTGAATTCTCGGATCCTAATCGCCTGCGAAGGACATCCAATTCTCTACATCTCATTGAAGAACGAAAACATTTTTTTATCTAAAATTTGCACAGCATTAATCTACATTAAAAAAAAAATTGTCCCCCCAAACCGATATGCCCCCCACCCCAAATTTCACATGCCGGGCGGGGGGCTCCCCCCAAATCCAAAACAAAATAACATTTCGCTGGGTGTGCGATTTGATATGGATTAGTCTAAAGTTTGTTTGTTAATCAAAACTCCACTTAAGTAATCGAGTGGAGTTTTTTGTATTCAATAATAGTTTGTTAGAAATAGATTTTAAGTATTGAATCAAAAAACAACCAACATAAAATGAAGCTACCACTACTACTTTTATTCTTTCCTATTGTGCTATTATTTCAGATGCAAAACATAGTTGAAGAAAAAGATTCTCTGGTCTTGAATTATGATACGGGTGCGTATCAACTGTATGAACAACAATTCGATCAAGTTAAAGAGAAACTGTCATTATCGAAGAAGCGATACAAGAAGATAAGGCGGTTATGGTAATGAAATATGAAATTAAAGAGTTATCAGAATTAGCAGTAGGTGAGAAATTAGTATTAAAAAAATGTTCAGTTCTTTTTAGGAAAGAGAGAGTTGATGCTAGCATCTTATCCAGATTTAGAACGCTTATTAAGTATTTTAAAAGAAAATAAAACCTTGGAACTTAAAAATGTTGGTCGTGTATGCTGCGGAAAGAAGAGAGAAGTAGGAATTGATAATGTTTCCAATTGAATCTTTGGCTCTCGTTCAAAGAAGTGTTAACTATCTATAGTTATTTAGCTAATAATGAAATCGACAAGGGTAGACTCCCTAATAGGGGAATGGGGTTCAAAGAACCTTTGGTGTATCGTGAGAAAAACACAAGCGATAAATACTTAAACAGAAGAATAGAAGTAGCATTAATTGAAAAGTAAAACTTTAAAATTATCGTGTATCTTTACATTCTAGTTAAATGATTTCACAAAACACCATAAATCAAGTCTTTGAAACTGCTCGGGTAGAGGAGGTAATTGGTGATTTTGTTCAACTTAAGAAAGCTGGGAGTAACTTTAAAGGGTTAAGTCCGTTTAGTGACGAACGCACCCCAAGTTTTATGGTCTCCCCAGTGAAACAAATCTGGAAAGATTTTTCCTCCGGAAAAGGTGGTAATGTGGTAGCATTTCTGATGGAACACGAACATTTTTCGTATCCTGAAGCGATTAAATATCTGGCTAAAAAGTACAATATTGAAATTGAAGAGACAGAGCAAACAGACGAGCAAAAGGAGAAAGCCAATGAGCGTGAAAGTATGTATCTGGTTTCAGAATTTGCCCAAAAATATTTCATTAGAATCTTACACAATCACGAGCAAGGTAAAGCTATTGGTTTAACCTATTTCAAAGAACGTGGTTTTACAGATGAGACTATTGAAAAATTTCAATTAGGATATGCCTTAGATCAATGGGATGCCTTTACTTCGGAAGCCATAAAACAAGGATACCAATTAGAGTTCCTTGAAAAGACAGGGCTAACGATCGTCAAAGAAGAAAAACAGTTCGACAGATTTAAAGGAAGAGTACTGTTTCCGATTCATTCTATGAGCGGGCGCGTACTTGGATTTGGCGGACGTATTCTCACGAATGATAAAAAGGCTGCGAAGTATCTTAATTCTCCTGAGAGTGAGATTTACCACAAGAGTAAAATTCTCTACGGAATTTATCAGGCGAAGCAAACCATAGCCAAAGAAGATAATTGTTATTTGGTTGAAGGTTATACAGATGTGATTCAGTTTCACCAAAGAGGAATTAAGAATGTAGTAGCCTCTTCAGGAACAGCCTTAACGAGTGAACAGATTCGTTTAGTGAATCGCTTAACGAAAAACATCACCGTGCTATTTGATGGAGATGCAGCAGGAATGAGAGCTTCTTTACGCGGAATAGACTTGATACTCGAGCAAGGAATGAATATAAAAGTCTGTACTTTCCCAGAAGGAGAAGATCCAGATTCTTTTGCTAAACAGAATTCTTTAGAAGAGCTTACACTTTATCTAGAAGAAAACGCGAGAGATTTTATCAATTTCAAGGCCAATGTGTTAAGCGAAGAAGCTTCGACTGATCCTGTTAAAAAAGCTGAAACTATACGCGATATTATCACCAGTATTTCCAAAATACCTGATAATATCAAACAAGAGATTTATATAAAGGACTGTTCGCGAATTATGGATATCTCAGAGGAAGTGTTGTTTTCAACATTGGCTCAAATGCAAAACTCCACTATCCGTGAAGCCAATAAAAAATACAAGCAAAAACAGAAAGCTTTTGAAGTTGTTAAAAGACAAGAGCAACAAGTAGAAAAAGTAAATATCCAGCTGGTTCTTGAAAAGAAAATTCTGGAAATTTTATTACTCTACGGCAATAAAGAAGAAGATTTTGTAGAATACTATCTTAAAGAAAATGAAGATGGAGAATTAGAATTAGAAAGAACTTTGGAGACCAATAAGGTGTTTAAAAAGATCTTTTTGAGCCTTCAGGAAGATGAGGTAGAATTTACCAATGAATTGTTTCAGAAAATCTATTTCCAGATTATCAATAAATACAACGAGTCTGAAGAGTTGAAAATTGAAACTTTTGTCAATCAGTTAGAGCCAGAAATCGCTTCAGAAGTAACTTCAATTCTGATGAATGAGGAACGTTATACGCTGCATCAATGGGATAGACAAAATATTTTTGTAAAACAAAAAGAGGAAACTGTTTCTCAATTAGTATCAGAAAATATATTAAGCCTTAGAAAACAATTGTTAAATCAAAAAATTGTTGAGCTTTCCGAAGAAGTTAAAGAAAACAACGAGTCCGATAATAATAACGAACACCTTCAGGATATCATGGACTACCTCTCGTTAAAAAAACTCATTTCCGAAAAATTAAATCGTGTGATTTAAGTAATATTGACTTTCATTACATCGAGAACTTTTCAATAGAAAAGTGTTTCGAGATGTCTATCAATATGAATAGAGAGCCTTATTGACTAGTTCTCGATACAATCCCTTAATCACTGATTACTAGAACTGACATTTATCGATCCAAAATCCTCCTCTGATAACTAATCTGCCCTAAATGATAGGTGAAATGTCCATGCAAATGGGTTAAGAAGAACTCATTGGTGATCGCTTCTCCCCAAACTTGAATAGGAAACTCTTCTGTTAACTGTTCAGAAGAGATATTTTTTAGTGTATCAATTACTATTTGTTTGGCCTTGGTCACCTCTTTTAGGAGTTCAGTTCTGTGAATATGCTTGGCACCAAATTCATAAGGTCTGTTTCTGACATAACCAGTATTTCCTAATTGTGCTCCAATAAAATGCTGAAGATTTCCACAGAGATGAATGCATAAATTCCCGGCGCTATTATTAACATCATTGGGAGTAAGCCACAGATTTTTTTCATCTCGAAAATCTGAAATTTCACGAGTTAAGTGATCAAAGTCCCGTTCAAATAATTGAATTAATACGTTTGTTATCACTTTAGATCTTTTGGGATTTCACAAATTGGAATCGGAATCATTTTATGTTGATTCCTTCTATTATAACTCATATAGATTTTAAAAACCTCTAATTCTCTTCCGTCAAAATCGGCTTCAACTTTTCCTTCATCTTGCATGTGCATGGCCCATTCTAATTCGTCGTAATTAGCACCTATTTGATCTTCGTCGCTTCTGGCATCTCCAAATAAACCATCGCTTGGAGCAGCAACCATAATACTGTCCGAAACTTGTAATACCTTACCAATAGCATAAACTTCAGATTTTAGTAAATCAGCAATCGGACTTAAATCAACACCACCATCTCCGTATTTGGTGTAGAACCCAACTCCAAAATCTTCCACTTTATTTCCCGTACCAGCGACCAATTTGCCCTCTAGACCAGCGTAATAATATAAAGTCGTCATGCGCAAACGTGCTCGTGTATTGGCTAGTGCCATATCAACAGTAGCTTGTTCGCCTTCTAGAGAAACCTCAGTCTTGAATTCTTCGAATACAGGAGTCAAATCAACTCGAGTATCAGAAACATTATCAAAGCGTTCCTTTAATTGGCTAATATGTTCTTTAGCTCTGGTTACATGACTGGTGGCTTGATGTATCGGCATTTCTATACATAAAGTAGGTAATCCGGTTTTCGCACAAAGTGTAGAAGTTACAGCAGAGTCTATTCCTCCGGAAACACCTACAACAAAACCATTAACTCGGGCATTTTGTGCATATTCTTTAAGCCAGTTTACAATATGATCGATTACTTTATTCGTTTGCATTTGATAATTTTTGTTAATTCTTCAGTAGTAGAAAATCAATTTTCTAAATTTGTTCACTCAAAAATAGAGGAAACTATACGTTAATCAAAATAGTATCGTTATAGATAGCAAAAGAGCCGTTTATGAAAAAGTTATTACTTGTTTTTTTATTACAGATAGCATTCGTTGCTTGCGAAAAAGATAAGAAAGAGATTAGCCCAGAAATTACGACGATACCTATGTCTTTTGATGTAGATCGATTCGATTTAAAATTTGCAGAGGCAACACCAGAGAATTTACCCAGCCTGAAGCAACAATATCCTTATTTGTTTCCTGCTCGATACGATGATCAGTTTTGGTTAGATAAGCTAAACGATACAGTACAAAATGAAATTAATGCCGAGGTGACCAAAGCGTTCCCAGATTTTAAAGCCGAAGGGGAGAATTTACTATTGTTATTTAAACATTTTAAATATTATTTTCCTCAGTTTAAAAGTCCAGATATTATCACAGTAACAAGTCAGGTTGATTACAGAAATAAGGTCATTGCATCAGATTCATTGATGCTGATTGCTTTAGATACCTATTTAGGTGATGAGCATTATTTTTATGAAGGAATCTCACAGTATATTGCAAAAAACTTGAGAAGAGAACAAATGGTAACTGATGTCGCCACAGAGTATGTGACACAGCTTTTAGGTGGTAATTCTGATCGAGAGTTTATGGGTCAGATGGTTTACTACGGAAAGCTATTGTATATGATTGAACAACTAGCTCCTTTTATTGAAGAAGAAGAAATGATTGGCTATACCAAAGAAGAATTAGAATGGGCTATGGCGAATGAAAGTGAGATATGGCGCTATTTTGTTGATAGTAAGCTGTTATATAGTACAAATCCAAAATTAGCCGGGAGGTTTCTAAACCCAGCTCCTTTTTCGAAGTTTTATTTGGAATTAGATAATGAATCTCCAGGTATGTTAGGAAGGTATTTAGGTTGGCAAATAGTGAGGTCATATATGAGAAATAATGATGTATCTTTGCGGGACTTAATTGGAATAGATGCTAAAACATTGTTCCAAAATGCAAAATTTAAACCCAAAAAATAATGTCACAAATCAAATCAGAAATTAAGCTTAATATTGAGTTAGACGAAAACAGAATTCCAGAAAAACTCAGTTTTACTGCGAAAGATGGAGGAGTAGAGAACCAAGAAGTTAAAGCCATGATGTTATCAGTTTGGGATGCTGAAAAGCAAGAATCTCTTCGAATAGATTTGTGGACCAAAGACATGCCTGTAGATCAAATGCGAGTGTTTTATCACCAAACCTTAGTAGCGATGGCCGAAAGTTATAAAAGATCCACTCAGGACGAGCGGATGTATGAAACCATGAAAGATTTTACCGATTATTTTGCTGAAAAGCTGGAACTTAAAAAGTAATTCAGTCGTTAGTCTATAGCAAGGAGACGATAGGGTTAACCATTAAGATTTCTATATCTGATAATAATTCTTATCACTTCGCTACTGGATGATTACTTCTTACTATTGCATTCGTTAATCAGTATTCGATATTCAACTCATACTTCGACAAGCTCAGTATGACATCATTTTTGAAATATTCCATGGCTTTAAGTGAAGATTTATCTTCCTTTTTACATTGATTATTTTGCGGTTTTTCAGATCAACATCTCTTCTTGTGAGGGGTTAGGGTTGTATACCTGGTCTTTCTCTAAGATTTCAATTTTCTCTTTTACAGTTCCTCGTTCCCCTAATCTGATGATTTTGAATAACAGGCTAATGATAAATCCAGGAGATAGAATCGTTTTACCATAATTAGCAACCTTGTTATCTTTTTCCTTGATAAGTATTGCCCAATCGCTTAAATCATGATCGGCTAATAGAGTTGCAAATTTCCAGGCACTATCTCTGGCGATTTCCATGCTAAAATTAATCAGGAAGGTGTTGAGTCCTTTAGTGAATTTTAAAATTTTCTTTAGTATAGGCCAGATTTGAGAAAGTTCAGCTTCGACATGGCCTACTAAGTCAGCTAAAATCTTGTTGATTTTATCGAAATCATCTTTTAAGTATTCTATGTCGTGGCCTTCACTTACAGTCGCAGCAGCAATACCAAGATCAAGATTAATATGAGCATTCATTCCTAAAAGTAGATGTTGCAATACAATTGGCCAATACTTGTCGTGGGCATTAAAAGTTGCTAACCAACTTTTACTTGGGGTTTCCTGGTTCTGATATTCAGTATAAGCTTTCAGGTATCTGTTGGCAAAAATCACATCCAGTTTTTCCATTCTAGGACCATCATCAAAAAAGTTGTTTTCAATACCATCTTTTACTTTACAGGTAACCTTTTGATACAGGGCGGCAAAATAGCCTAAAGTGTTTTGCTTTTCTTTGTTTTCTTCAATGATAAGATCCAGAAATTCAATGACTTCATCAATATTTTTAGCTTGCATAGGTTGGCACGTTTTGTGTTGTAAAAATATAAAATTAATGTTTGTTATTCGTTTACGTCTAATAACAGATTTAAACCATTCAACTAGTGAAACTAATATTTGTGTATAATGTCAATTCAGGGTTGTGGAATTCAGCTTTTGGAAGTGCTCATAAGGTATTGAGTCCGAGTACATATAAATGTAATCTGTGTAGTTTAACTTACGGAGCCTTCAAAGAAAATATTATTTGGAAACAATTTCGTGAGTCGACCAATGTCGAAATGGACTTTTATCATCTAAATGAATTTAAGAAAGCCTTTCCGAAGTTAAATCTTGACAAATTTCAATTCCCGGTAGTTTTAAAATCTATTGGAGATAAAATAGAAGCTTTGTTGACCAAAAAAACTTTAGATGACATTAAAGAAGTAGATGAGTTAATTGGTGTGTTGAGGAAGAATATTCCAGAAAACGAATAGCTTACTTTAAGCTCTTGTTGATCTCATTGATATAATTAAGAAGTTCCTTCTGACCTATTCTTTTAGATGATGATGTGATGAAGTATTGTGGCAATTCTTCCCAGTCTTCCAATAAAACACTTTTGTAATGCGCTATGTTTTCTTCTAATTCAGAAGGTTTAAGTTTATCTGCTTTAGTAAAAATGATCGAAAAAGGAATACTGTTTTCACCCAGATAATACATGAATTCTCTATCAATTTTTTGAGGCTCCAGTCTACAATCTACCAAAACAAATGCTAAGACCAATTGTTTTCTTTTTTCAAAGTAATTCGTAATGAACTTTTGAAAAACTTTCTTCTCTTTTTTAGAAACTCTCGCGTAGCCATAACCAGGTAAATCAACAAGAAACCAGTTTTTGTTAATAATAAAATGATTAATTAACTGAGTCTTGCCTGGCCTTCCAGAAGTTTTAGCTAAACTCTTTCTGTTGGTTAGCATGTTAATCAATGACGATTTTCCTACGTTCGATCTGCCAATAAAAGCATATTCAGGAAGAATGTCCTTTGGACATTTAGCAACTTCAGAGTTGCTGATTACAAATTCAGCAGATTTGATATGCATACGAGAATTGTTTAGAACTTTCGGGTAGTTAGCCAGTCATTAAGAATCTCATTAAAAGTAACGGGGTGCTCCATCATGGCCGCATGTCCACACTTGTCAATCCAGAATAAATCCGAATCAGGAAATAGCTCATGGAATTCTTCAGCGACTTCAGGAGGAGTTACAGTATCATTTTTACCCCATATGATACAGGTTGGTTGTTTCATGTTGGGTAAATCCTTAGCCATATTATGCCTAATAGCACTTTTAGCGATAGCTAAAGTTCTGATTAACTTGTTTCTGTCGTTTACAGTAGCATAAACTTCATCGACAATTTCTTTTGTAGCGACTGCAGGATCGTAGAAAACGTCCTGAGATTTCTTCTTAATTAACTCATAATCACTTCTTTTAGGATAACTATCCCCCATAGCGCTCTCATATAACCCAGAGCTACCAGTAATCACTAAGGCTTTTACTTTTTCGGGATATAATTTAGAGTGTAATAACCCAATATGACCGCCAAGGGAATTCCCTAAAACGATCACATCTTTATACTCTTTGTGAGTAAGAAATTCTTCTAAGAAATCAGCGTAGTTTTTAACGTTAGTCTTTAATAAAGACATCGTGTAGATTGGTAGTTCAGGAATTACAACTTTGTATCCTTTTTCAGGGAAAAAATCAGTGACTCCATCAAAATTACTCAGCCCTCCCATTAAACCATGAAGAATCACAATTGGTGTTCCTTCTCCGACTTCTAAATAACTGAATTTTCCTTCTTTTTTTAGTTTGTTGCTCATTCAATAAAAATGATTAAACGAATTACAAATATAACTTTTTTAACAGAATGCCTCTTTTTTTTAAGATCATACTAACATATTTCTTTTTTAACCTAGCTAATAAATAGATTTTACTATTGAACCTACAGCTTTTAAATGTTATCAACACTTTGAATTACTGTTTTTTACAAGGGTTTGTGGCTAAAATAGAAAAAATTATTAACAAAGTGGTAGAATGTGGTAAAATGTGGTAATTTTATCTTTATATTTGAAAAAAGAATTAGAGTTAAGGTATAAAGTGGTCAATTTAATCGGGACATATGAGTGTAAAGTAGACGTTAAGGGTAGGTTAATGCTGCCTGTTTCGTTGAAAAAACAATTGAATCCGATGCTTCAGGAAGGTTTTGTTTTGAAGCGTGCTGTTTTTCAATCTTGTTTAGAATTATACCCGATGAGTGAATGGAATGTGTTGATGCAAAAGATGCACAAGTTGAATCGCTTTAAGAAAAAGAATAAC
>JABSPN010000106.1 GCA_013214425.1 Flavobacteriaceae bacterium
ATCCCCTGATGCTCTAGGAAAATAGACCATTGTGGGTGAAATGAATGTGTTAAAGTCAAAATATAAGAATAAATAGGATGATCTGTCATAAACAAACGATCTCCAATAATATTAATAACGAATACCCAACCGCCATTCCAGTTGTTCTGACTCATTAACATGATTTTTGGAGAAATCGTAGGCTCTTCTAAATTACCAAAATTGAAATTGCTTCCGTAAACAAATGGAGTGTTAGAAAGATTAAAGTTAACACCAGCATAACCTGATAATGCTGGAATTAAGTTTTTCCATTTAAATCCTTTATTGGCTTTCCAGCTGTATAAATTAGGTTTTTCTTCTTCTCTGTTTTTCCAAGGATCAAAGAACATGTATTTTACTCCAAAAGTATTGTGAGTAAAATTTGATAGTTTTCCTTCTACTGGAACTGTTGAGGCATTTAACGTTCTGGTACCTCCCTGAAAAGCTCCTTGTAAATTTAATTCAAGTTCTTCCCATAACAATCCATAACGAAACTCATATCCGAAACCAAAACCTTTAAAGTCGGCATCTCTTACTTCATGATTATTTTTAATAGTAAAAAAACCACCTTCTCCCTGAATTACATTTTTACCTACAGAAAAAGCACCCGTAGAGGCTCCAGGTCTGTTAGAGTTAATAGTCTCTGTGTATTGAGCTTGTAAAGAAAAAGACAGCAACACGAATAAACATAGAAGGAAGCGTTTCATGGTTCTCATACGTTAAAAATTTCTTAGTATCTTCAAATATAAATTAAATTCTTATTTTTTGATGAAGATAATTGTATTTTTGAGCAAATTAATATTTAATGATTCAGGAAGCTTCTATTACAGGATTATTGAACACCATTCTTATCATAATTTTGGTATACTATGTGCTAAAATATGCAGCTAAGTTTTTTGGTCCGATGCTGTTTAAATATGCGGTTAATAAAGTAGAGAAGAAAGTGGCCGACCAATACAAACAACAACAAACACAAACACAAACACAATACAATCAAAATACGACTTCTGAAAACAAAAAGCCTTCAACAGATGGCCTGGGTGAATATGTTGATTACGAAGAAGTTGAGGATTAATTCCATAAATAAAGAACACTACACATGAAATTTGATTTCAAAAAACTACTACCTCACCTTATTGCTATAGTACTTTTTTGTATTGCTTCTGCAGTTTATTTCTATCCTGTATTACAAGGAAAAAAAATGTTGCAGAGTGATATTGTGCAATATGTAGGAATGGCAAAGCAACAAAACGATTTTAGAGCTGAAACAGGAGAGGAACCTTATTATACTGATAGTTCATTTATCGGAATGCCGACCTATCAAATGGGGGCTAATTATCCTCATAATTATGTAAAAAAACTGGATAGCGTATTACGTTTTTTACCAAGACCGGCCGACTATCTGTTCCTATACTTCATTAGTTTTTATATTTTAATGTTGGTATTGAGGGTGGAAACGAAATTTGCCTTTCTGGGCTCTTTAGCTTTTGGCTTGTCTACCTATTACATTATTATTCTTGGAGTCGGACACAATGCTAAAGCTCATGCTATCGCTTATTTTCCGATGGTTTTAGCTGGAATCTTATTGACCTTTCAAAAACGGTACATTTACGGAGCTTTACTCACCACCCTTGGACTCGCATTACAGATAGGCGCCAATCACTTTCAGATGACCTATTACTTACTCATACTTGTAATCGTAATGGGAATAGTCTTATTGATTGATGCGTATCGAAAGCAAGAGTTACTTCACTTTATGAAAGCGATGGCTTTTCTTGTTCCAGCTGCCTTATTAGCCTTATTGCTTAATGCAACAAATTTAATGGCTACCCAGGAGTATGCAAAAGATAGTATAAGAAGCAAAACCGATATTAGTATTCATCCTGATGGAACTGAAAAAGAAGTTTTAGACGGACTGAGTCCCGATTATATCACTGAATATAGTTATGGGGTTTTAGAAAGTTTCGATTTGCTCATTCCCAGATTTATGGGAGGTTCTGGGGGAGAGGATCTTGGTGGAAAAGATTCAGAACTGTATAAAAGTTTAGGTGCTTTAAATCCTGATGAAGCCAATTTTGTTTATAGAAATTCTAGTGCTTATTGGGGTGAACAACCTATTGTAGCAGCTCCAGCTTACTTGGGAGCTGTAGTGGTATTCTTGTTTGTTTTGGCCTTGTTTTTAGTAAAAGGAAGATTTAGAGTTTGGGTTTTAGCTGGTATTGTTTTAACCCTGATGTTATCTTGGGGAAAGAATTTTAGTGCCTTAACTAATTTCTTTATTGAATATGTTCCAATGTACGACAAGTTCAGAGCTGTTTCATCTATTCAAGTTATTATAGAATTTGTAGTACCTATGATGGCTATTCTTGGATTGGTTAGGTTTGTAAGTAAAGTAGAAGATAAAGAAAGAAAAATGAAGGCGCTAAAATACACAACTTTTATTATTGGTGGATTGTGTTTGTTTTTCTTGCTTTTAGGAACTTCAATTTTTGACTTTCAATCCTCTTTAGATCCGTTTAAGGAATATCCTGAGATTATGAATCCTTTAATGGAAGACAGGAAAACCTTATTTGTTAATGATACATTGAGAACACTTGTTTTTGTCTTAATCACCGCATTTGCCTTATACATGCATACCAGAGATAAGCTTAAAGAAAATGTATTATTGATTGTCATCGGATTGGCAATGGTTATTGATTTAGCAGGTGTTAATCATCGTTATGTTAATGCCGATAATTTTGTACATGCACGTAAGTTGAATAAACCCTTCCAGCAATCAGCAGCAGATATTTCAATTTTAAAAGATACGACGCATTACAGAGTGTACGATAAGGCTCAAATTATGAGAGCTAAGCCTTCATATTTCCACAACGCTTTAGGAGGATATAGTGCCGTTAGACCTAGACGTTTTCAGGAACTATACGATTTTTATTTAAGCGAATCTGATTCGTTAAACATTGGCAATAGAAAATCTATACCAGCTATTTTAAATATGCTGAATGTGAAGTATATCATTGATGGCGGTGCTGCTTTAGTAAATCCGTATGCCAATGGAAATGCCTGGTTTGTGAAAGATGTGAAAACAGTTTCTTTATCTAATGAAGAAATTTTGGCTTTAAAAGAGATCGCAGTTAAAGATCAAGCTGTGGTAAATACTGAGATATATTCTAATATTAAAGCTACTTATGCTAAAGATTCTTTGTCGACTATTTCACTTGTTGAACATCAGCCAAATTATTTAAAGTATAAAACAGAGAATGCGGGTGATGGATTGGCTGTGTTTTCTGAAATGCATTACGAAAAAGGGTGGAAAGCCTTTATAGACGGGAAACCAAAACCATACGTAAGAGCTAATTTCTTATTACGTGGATTAGAAGTCCCCTCAGGAAAACATGTTGTTGAGTTTAAGTTTGATCCGCAGGTTGTGAAGACGGGATCTAAAATCGCTTTAATTGCTTCGATTGTTTTTGTACTATTAATTGCTCTTGGAGTTTATTGGATTGAATTTAAAACTGTCAAGAAAGAAGTTTCGTCTTAATAGATGAAAGTACTAATCATATCATATTATTGGCCACCAGCTGGCGGTCCAGGATTTCAAATATGGCTCAATTTTGTCAAATACTTAACTGTTTTTGATATAGACCCCATTGTTTTTATTCCTGAAAATCCTAGTTACCCTATTATTGATGAATATGTTACTTCAGAAGTAGCTCCAAAGATTACCGTATTAAAACATAAAATATTTGAACCTTACCAATTCGCTTCAGTTCTTTCTAACAAGAAAACTAAAGCCATTAGTTCAGGATTAATAAAAGAGGAAAAACAGTCTTTTATGGAACGCCTGTTACTCTACATCAGAGGCAACTTTTTTATTCCTGATGCAAGAAAGTTTTGGGTTAAACCTTCAGTAAAGTTTTTACAAGAATACCTTTCTAAGAATTCAATTGATATTATTATTTCTACGGGACCACCACATAGTTTACATTTAATTGGCCTTCAACTTAAGCAACAATTAGATATTAGATGGATAGCTGATTTTAGAGATCCGTGGACTACCATTGGATATCACGACAGATTAAAATTATCGTCTAAATCTAAGAAAAAGCATCGTAAATTAGAAAGTCAAGTGCTCAATCAAGCCGATGATATTTTAGTAACAAGTCCCTCAACTAAAAAAGAGTTTGAACTGTTGACACAAAAACCTATCACGGTTATTACTAACGGATTTGATGACCTGACTCTTACAAAAACTCAATTGGATAAAAAGTTTAGTTGCTCTCATATCGGTTCTTTATTGGCGAAGCGAAATCCTATTGTATTATGGGAGGTTTTTGCTGAAATTATTCAGGAGAATCCTTCTTTTAAAGAAGATTTTGAACTGAATTTAATCGGGAAGGTAAGTGCAGAAATTGTTGCTTCGATTGAAAAGGCTGGTTTAAAAGAGCATTTGAACTTGTTTGGTTATGTTTCTCATGAAGAGGCGAGAGATTATCAAATGACATCTCAGGTGTTGTTGTTAATTGAGATTGATGCTGCTTATGCGCAATGTATCATTCCGGGGAAACTTTATGAATACATGCAATCTGGAAGACCAATTATTGGATTAGGACCAGAGAAAGCCGATTTCAAGCAAATAATTAACGAAACAAATACGGGCTTTACTTTTAACTATAATGAAAAGGAGCGACTAAAGAAGACCGTTTTCAACCTTTATCAATCCTATAAAGAAAACAACTTGAATAGTTCAAGTATCGGAATTCAGCAATACCATCGTAAGAGTTTAACAGAGAAGTTAGCTGAGTTATTAAAAAAATAAAAGCCGTATGTTGCTTACGACTTTTATCTGTTCACTGTTTATTATTAAATTTAGTAGAATTTATTTAACCGGCTTTTTGTCTTTACCTTCCTGACCTCTTAGGTACAAGACATCTCCATTAGGATCATCCCAATCTAAATTGTCATCCCAATCTCCGTCCTGATCATTCCAATCCCATCCATCATCATTATCCCATGGATCTACTGGTCTATCTTGATCTCCAGAGAAAGGTCTACTGTTTCCGAAGCCCGCGCCATTTGATTTCACTCTACCAATGGTTCTCACTAATCTTCCTCTTCGGTTATAGATAAGTCTCTTGTCTCCAACTCTGGCGACTCTTCTGTGTCTGTATACTATGTATACTCTACCTATTCGTTTGATTCTTCCATAGGTGTCGTAATTGATGAAGACATTTCCGACTCTTCTAACTCTTCCGTAGTAGTCGTATTCTACTCGTACTCCTCTTGGACCAAAATTATTGTTTGTCGATCCGTAATAAATATGCCCATTATTATTAGTCCCGAAGGTAGTGTTAACGCCTCTTCTTCTATTACCATACGGATAAGCATGTGTGTTGAAATCGAATTCACCATTGGTGAAGACATAGAAGGCTATACCACGTTCTCTGAACTTAATAGGTCTATTGTTGATATAGCGTGATGTTGATTCGGTCCCATTAAAAATTGATTCTGTTGCGTTTGTCAAAGCTGTTGACATCATTAATAACACAGTAAAAAGTAAAATTCTTCTCATAACTTTTAATTTTTGGATTTGTGCCTACTCATTTATAGCTTTTCGGCTTACGCTATTTACTTAGAATGTTTCAAACAACGTGCCAAAAAAATGTTATGAAGAGGGAGGGGTGTGTATGTTGTTGGTAAGCAGAAGGTTATATAAAATAGAAAACCCCTAAGTGCATTGGGAGCAACTTAGGGAATTTTCAAACTAACCAACCAAAAAAATCAAACTAATAGTTCTCATTTTTCATAACAAATATACGACTAAAAATGTTATTAAAAAAAAGTATCGATATAATGCACCAAAAATCAGGTTAAACCGTGAAATTTTAACAATGTTTTCACAGTTAGATAACTCTAAAGTTTACTTTTTAAGTATTGCGCAGTTAATGATCTGGAAGCAATTGTAATTTCCTCAGGAGTTCCTTCTGCGATAAGTTCACCACCTAAATTTCCTCCTTCAACACCTAAATCAATAATATAGTCGGCACATTTAATTAATTCCAGATTGTGTTCTATTACAATAATAGAATGTCCTTTTCCGATTAGTGCATTGAATGAGGTTAATAGTTTCTTGATATCGTGGAAATGTAATCCAGTAGTTGGCTCATCAAAAATAAAAAGTGCTTTTTCAGGAGTCGAACCTTTAATTAAAAATGAAGCCAACTTGATACGCTGTGCTTCTCCTCCTGATAATGTTGATGAGGATTGTCCTAATTGAACATAACCCAATCCAACATCTTGAAGCGGTTGTAACTTTGCAGTAATTTTTTTCTCCTGATGTAAAGAGAAAAAAGCTAAGGCTTCATCGATAGTCATAGTTAAAACATCGTGTATGGACTTACCTTGGAAAGTCACTTCAAGAATCTCTTTTTTGAATCGTTTGCCTTTACATGTTTCACATTCAAGATGCACATCGGCCATAAATTGCATTTCAATATTAACAACACCTTCACCCTTACAAGTTTCACACCTTCCTCCATCTACATTGAATGAAAAGTGTTTTGGTTGATAATTTCTAAGCTTGGCAGTACTTTGTTTAGAAAATAATGACCTAATTTCATCATAAGCCTTGATATAAGTTACTGGGTTAGACCTTGATGATCTTCCTATCGGATTTTGATCAACAAACTCTACCTGTTTGATATGATCAAATTTTCCTTTTATTTCTGAAAATTCCCCTGGCTTTTCACCATAACCGCCTATTTTCTTTAATAGGGCAGGATAAAGAATTTTCTTAACTAAAGTACTTTTACCACTTCCTGATACTCCTGTGATTACAGTAAGCATATCTAATGGAAACGTAACATCAATATTTTTTAGATTATGAGCTCTGGCTCCAATAATCTTGATATGATTATTTGAAGTTCTTCTTTTTTTAGGAACTTCTATTTTTAAGGATTCGTTTAAGTATCTAGCGGTTAACGATTCTAAAGACAACATCTCATCGTAACTAGCCGTAGCTACTACTTCACCACCAAAGCTACCTGCTTCTGGACCGATATCAATAATCTGATCTGCCGCCCTCATGATGTCTTCATCATGTTCAACAACAATTACTGTATTCCCCATATCTCTTAAGGAAAGCAATACTTGGATAAGTCTTTCAGAATCTTTTGGATGAAGTCCGATACTTGGTTCATCAAGAATGTACATTGAGCCCACTAGACTACTTCCTAATGAGGTTGCTAAATTGATACGTTGACTTTCACCTCCTGATAAGGTATTCGATTTTCTATTTAAAGTCAGATAATCTAATCCTACATTTGCCAGGAATCCTAACCGGTTATTGATTTCTTTAAGGATACGTTTAGCTATTTGCGCTTCGTACTGATTTAATTCTAGATTCTTAAAGAAAGGGATGAGTTCTCTAATAGGTCGCTCTACCAGCTCTGGTAAAGGAGTATTATTGATCTTCACATAAGAAGCTTCTTTTCTTAACCTTGTTCCGTTACAAACGCCACATTTGGTTTTACCTCGATAACGAGAAAGCATGACTCTGTTTTGAATCTTATAACTTTTCTCTTCTAATTCAGCAAAGAACTCTGTAAGTCCGGTAAAATGTTCATTACCTGTCCATAGCAACTCTTTATCCTCATCAGATAGTTCGAAATAGGGTTTATGAATTGGGAAATCAAACTTGTAAGCATTGTTTACGAGTTCATTCCTATACCAGCTCATACTTTCACCTCTCCAACAAAATATGGCATTTTCATAAATAGATAAGGCAGTATTTGGAATAACTAAATCTTTTTCAATTCCAATCACATCACCATAGCCTTCACAATTTGGACAAGCTCCATAAGGATTATTGAAACTGAATAAATGCAAATTCGGTTCAAGAAAGTCAATCCCATCTAATTGAAATTTATTACTGAATTCTTTTGAAAAGTTATCAGATAAAGAATTGATATAACAAACACCTTTTCCTTCAAAAAATGCAGTTTGAATAGCATCACCTAATCGATTGTAAAAATCTTCATCATGACTCACAACAACACGATCAATAACCAGATTAATGGGGGTGTCTATTTTGCTGAGATCTTTCTTAACGAACTCATCTATTCTGATAATATTTTCCCTATGCTGAATTCTTGCATACCCTTGTTGTAGTAGAATTTTCAGTTTTTGTTCAAGCGTTCTGCCTTCTTCTACAAGGATAGGAGCAATGAGTAAAAGTTTTGTCTTTTTATCAAAAGTTTTGACATAGTCCAAGACATCTCTTACGGTATGTTTTTTTACTTCATTACCTGAAATTGGAGAAAAGGTTTTTCCAATTCTGGCATAAAGTAATTTTAAGTAGTCATATATTTCAGTAGTAGTTCCTACGGTACTTCTTGGGTTAGTTGAGTTTACTTTTTGTTCTATAGCAATTGCTGGTGCTATTCCTTTTATGTAATCTACTTTTGGTTTGTTAAGCCTTCCTAAAAACTGTCTGGCGTATGACGACAAACTTTCAACATAGCGTCTTTGTCCTTCAGCATATAGGGTATCAAAAGCTAAAGAAGATTTTCCAGAGCCAGAAAGTCCGGTAATTACCACTAATTTATTCCTGGGTATGACAACATCTATATTTTTTAAATTGTGCAAACTGGCACCTTTAATAATGATGTTTTTTTTAGGATTAGCTTCAAGAATATTGTTCTGACTCATCTTCTTTTCGAATAGAATTTTGCAAAGATACGCAATCAACTTTGTTTTTAAGGCGAGGTTGAGATTAAATTCTATGAGTTTTTTAAATTTCTGTTAAATTCTTTCAGCCCCTATAAAGCCTTGTTTTGTAGCGGATTAACAAACGGTTGTTAGCTAGGATTTCAGGTTGTTTTTAAGAAAAAATTTTGAAATCAAAAAAAATAATCTATATATTTGAGGGAGTAATCAATAATAATTTATTCTGCCTATACAAAAACACTACTTTTTAAAATACCACCAAATCTTTTAAAATAAAGTTTAACCTAAAAAGTAATGTTATGAAGAGTAGAGACCTTGCAGACG
>JABSPN010000107.1 GCA_013214425.1 Flavobacteriaceae bacterium
ACGCCACAGCTTCTAAGGAATCTTATATGATTTCTTTATTCTTTACCAAAGACTCCTTTGGCGATGAGTTTTTTGAGCTGCCTGAGTTTAATTCGTTAAAAGCCTTTTTTATAGATACTCAATATGGTTTTAAAATAGATTCCTCGAATAACCCGAAACAATTTGGAAGTTATGCTATTTCTAAATTCATTAAATATGATAAGTTAGATCGCTTAATTCATTTTCTTAGGCTTCTAAAGCAGATCAATGAAAGTGATAAAAAACCTTTGAGTTCTTTTGTTCATAAAAAACAATATACCGACAACGAAGGTAGACGAATGAGTTCGGTTTTTGAATTGGCCATGAACGAATATTACAGAGACATTACACTAGATGAGGTAGCAGGTGTATCGTCTATGACTCCAAACGCATTTTGCCGATATTTTAAGAACAGAACGAATAAAACTTTCTTTCAGTTTTTAATTGAAGTGCGCATTGAAAATGCCTGTAAATTATTATCTAAAAACAATGATCTATCTATTGCAGAAGTTGCCTATCAATGTGGATTTAAGAATATTTCTAACTTTAATCGCAAGTTTAAATCTGTTAAGAATATCACTCCTTCAAAGTATCGTCAAAAGGCTTATGCTTTAAGAGTTTAATCTTTTAAAAATCCTAACTCCGTTTGCTTCTTTTTTGTAAAACTTTTTACTATTAAATCATAGGAATGATCTATCAGTTCAATGAGTAATTTAATCGGTAGATTACTTTCAAAACACACTGTATTCCAGTGCACTTTATTCATGTGCCAACCAGGTATAATTAAACCATCGTATTCTTCTCTAAGTTCTATTGATCGTTCTGGATCACATTTTAAGTTTACCTGAAAAGGCATACGTTCTAATCCAGTAAAAGCAAAAGATTTATCGGCTACCTTAAATACTAGCGTTACCTCATCAAAAGGAAAATGCTCTGTCACATAAGGCTTACTTAAACAATAGTTTCTAAACTCTTCTACATTCATCTCAAGCTACTTAAAATTACAGATAATTGATTCTCCGTTTTCGAAATCGTAAGTCCCAATAAAATTGCTATTAGAAAACTGTCCCTTTTCACTTTTAACAGCTATCCCGTTACCTACAAATTTACCATTACCATGTTCGGCTTCTTGCTCTGTGAACTCATAGGAAATCATGACACTAATTTGAGCATTATTTATCTTCAATACCTTATCCAGTTTTAAAGTTCCTCTAAAAGGCACTTTGATTTTTTTATGAACTGAAAATCCTTCTACATCATATCTAGAAGGCTGCTCTTTCGATTTCTCTAAATTACTTAAAAAGATCTTGATGGGTTGTCTTCCGTTTCCAAAAACACCATTATATTCTTTCTTAAAAAAAGGTGCAAAATCATACTTAACGATAAATGAAGATTCATCTTCTATTGCTAAATCTATATCAGTAGGAGTTGAGGGAACAACAACCACTTTTTCTGGATTTGCTACTTTTTGCCCTTCCTTTTTACAGGCAATAAAACCACAAAGAATTACCACTACAATTACAACTATAGTTTTTCTCATTTTATTCTATTTTATACAACACAGGTTTACTTGGAGAGGCATCGTTTTCGAATGAAGCAATTTGTAAATTCAACACATAAGTTCCATCACTTATGGTATTCGGCACATAAATAAACTCAGTTATTGTTGCATCATATCTAATATCATTTTCAGTATCCCAGAATATATGATGTGCTTTTAAAGCTCCGTCATCTTTTTCTTTATCAATACTTGGTAAATCAATTAAAAGATGTTTAATGCCTCTATCTCTTAACCAGGCAGCGGCTTCAGGCTCCATATAGGTTGGATTTGTATGCGAATATTCTTTCAGTAATTTTTCGTCAGAGTTTGGTAATGTTCTAATCACAATGGCCTCAGCAGTAGTTGTTAAACTTTCTGTAAGCATTGATTTTGTAATCACCATATCGTCTCCATTTTGTTCAGGAGTAATAGAAACCACTTCAGTAAAAAAGAAAAAAGTCTTTAAATGCTCATTAATACTCACCAATTCTTTTGTTACATGACCTACTGTTTCTGTATGAGTCCCATTAGCGTGCGGAGAAAACCAAATATTCTTAAAATTCACATCTCCTCCTTCTGCAACACTTCCCACCCAATCACCAAATTTTACAGGTTCAATCTTGGGTTGTTCTACATACCATGCATTGGGGTTTTTCCCATCAAATCGTAAAGGAATAGAAATATCTATTGGTTTTGATAAATCAATTTCAACTGTTTCATCGTGAAACTGGACTGAAGCTCTTGTAATCATAGGCTAAATATAAATATTTAGTTTTTAGGAAATGTGGCTTAAGGGTTAGATTTTAAATTATAAATAAATCTGATGCTAGTCCATCACACAAGAATTTTCCTTTCGGAGTGGTTCTTAACTTCGAAGATGTACCATCTGAAACAACTTCTAACAATCCTTGATCGATAAACTTTTGAGCTTCTTCAAGTAATTGATTTTTCAGATTAAACCTATTCTCGATATAATCTAAATCAACTCCGAAAATCGTTCTTAAACCCGTCATCACATATTCATTAAACCGATCTTTCTCACTCAACAACTCAACTGTTTCTGGTATCCTTCCCTCTTGAATTGCAGCAATATATTGTTGATTATTGGCAACGTTCCAACTTCTTTCAAGTCTGTTATAAGAATGAGCAGAAGGGCCAATTCCTATATAAGATGCACCTTGCCAATAGGAACTATTATGCTTTGAAAAGCAATCTTGCTTTCCGAAGTTGGATAACTCATAATGAATAAACCCATTTTGCTCTAATTCATCGACAATAATATGAAAATGTGTTTCGGCGACTTCATCTTTAGGAGCTTGAATAGTGCCTTTTTCAATGAACTTCTCTAAAGCAGTTTTAGGCTCAACAGTTAAGGCATAGCAAGAAATATGACTGATGTTAAAACTCAAAGCCGTTTGAATATTTTCCAACCATCTTTCATTAGACATATTGGGTATTCCGTAGATTAAATCTATTGTGATATTATCAAAATATTGAGTAGATAAACTTAAACATTCTTTAGCCTCTGTTGCCTTGTGAGCCCTGTTCATCAAATGGAGGTCTTCTTCAAAAAATGATTGAACACCAATGCTTAGTCTATTAATTTGAGTAGCGGCTAATTCTCTTATTTTTGTCTCAGTAAGATCATCTGGATTAGCCTCTAATGTGATTTCAAAACCTTCTTTAAGCTCACTATACTGCTGAATTTTATTCAGGAGCGTATCAATTTCAGAAGTATTCAAAAGTGAGGGTGTCCCACCTCCAAAATAAATAGTATCCAGCTTTTTAGGAAAACGTTTCTTTTTTAATTCGATCTCCTGAACTAAGGATGCTATTAATTCATCTTTCTTTTTTAAAGAGGTCGAAAAATGAAAATCACAATAATGACATGCCTGTTTACAAAAAGGAATATGTATATAAATTCCGCTCAACCTGAATTAATTTTCATTCATATCATCACAATCATCACCCCAACATTCTTTACAGGGTTGATCAACCACTTCATAGTTTGTTTTATACTGAGCATCTGTAAAAATCATGGTACGATTGCCATCAAAAGCAGAAAGGGTCCAGTTGACCATTTCATAGGCAGTATCTAAAGGGGTTACTTCCATAGCTTTGTCATAAAACTCTCCATAAATTATTCCTCCAAAAGCGTAACCTTTTTCTGTTTTAGAAACCGATTCTACTTCCAGTAAAGTTGCCTCTTGACCTTCTAAATAATAGATTTGAATAGTCCCATCCTTTTCATCAATCTTTACTTGATGATTTGCGGCGTCACAAGGATTGAAAATAATTGTCTTTCCTTTTTGTTCTGTAAGCGCTATATAATTTCTGGGAATGTCTGGAAACCTAACTTGTTTTGATTGCTTTTGTTTGATCTTGTCTTCATTTAAATCAAAAGCAGCTTCTGAGATCACTTGCTCTTTCGCTTCTTTTTTTACTCGTTTATTTTCTTCTGAGGTTTGCTTACAAGAAATCAGTCCAATTATCAGTGAAAGTAATAGTAGTCTCATTGTCTAATATTTATATTTTTTCGCATTCTTGATATGTCCTAAATGATTTCTACAATGCCAATCATACAGACTTAAATAATCTCTTAAGCTGAACGTTTCATTACTTTCTGGGTGGTAGAATGTTTTATTAAAATCGTTGGAACTCATCCCCTTCATTAAAAATACCCAACGTGTATGTACATGCTGCAATAAGTTTACAGAATCTTCAATGTCGTATTCTAACGTATCACTTAATTCAGCCCATAAATTCTCTTTATAAGGCCTTATTGTTGGGTTGTCTTCGGTAAGGGCTAACTTAAAGCGAAATATTCCATTCATATGACTATCAATACAATGATTTACTACCTGTTGAATACTCCAGCCTTCTTGTCTGTATTTATAGTTCAATTCTTCTTTTGAAAGGTCTTTTACTTCTTCGTAAACCCATTTAGGGAAACTGGCAATGGTATTGATATAATCACTAATGTTTTCTTCAGAAACTGACTCAGGTATTGTAAAGACACCCACTGGAAATTTTAATGCTTCTAAATCCATTATTCTTTTACTCTTGATTTATTTTGAGTGACAAAACTTGCCCAGCTACCATAGCTTTTCTGTGTAGTTGCCTTTCCCATATTATAAAAATGACAAACCGCTGCTGCAAGTCCATCGGTTGCATCTAAGTTTTTTGGCAATTCTTTGATATTGAGCATTCCCTGAAGCATCTTAGCTACTTGTTCTTTACTGGCATTTCCATTTCCTGTTATGGCCATTTTGATTTTCTTGGGAGCGTATTCTGTAACGGGTATTTGTCTTGACAGCCCAGCTGCCATAGCCACTCCCTGAGCTCTTCCTAATTTGAGCATTGACTGTACGTTTTTTCCGTAGAAAGGAGCCTCCAAAGCAATCTCATCTGGATGATACGTATCGATGAGTTCTATAGTACGCTCAAAAATAAGTTTCAACTTTAGATATGGATCATTGTATTTCTGAAGTAATAATTCATTAAGTTGTATAAACTCCATTTTTTTTTTGACCACACGTATAAGTCCGAAACCCATAATGGTGGTTCCAGGATCTATCCCTAGTATAATTTTTTCATCAGACATTATTGTTGATCTTCTCCTTCACAGAAATAACAAGCTGTATTTAATGCTAATTGTATCCCAAAAGTAAGGGCTACAATTCCGTTTCCTTCTTTTTCTTGTAAGGGTGTTCCTTCCATCGCAATTGAACCCCCAAATCCTCTTATATAGGAAATATCCATATAGGCCGACATGTATTCACTTAATCCATAATGAATAGACATACCTCCCATGGCATTGAGAAAGCTTTCATTGTTACCGTTAAACTGCGGCGCCAATGGATTTAGAAAAGTCATTCCTCCTCCTCCATGGAAATAAAGTCCTAATCTTGGGTGTACATTCCAGTTTCTTAAAATAACCGAAGCGTTATAGACTGCCTGCACATCGATTCTATTGTAGTTGGTTTTAAATTCTGGGGCGTTGCTGTCGTTTGAAAATCTATTAAACCCATAATCCAAACGAGCTCCAATTTGCTTGGTAAAAAGATATTGTGCTCCTAATTCTATAGTTGGGAAATTTATTGGTTTAGCACTGTAGCCTTCGGAAAACGGAGTTTGAGACAGATTAAATCCAACTCCCAAATTCACGGCCATTTTTGGATAAGTTTGGGCGTTACCAATTACTACTGCACTTAAAAAAGCGATAAGAAACGTAATACGTGTCATAATTATCTTTTATTTTTAGGGTTTTAGATTTTGACTAAGATACTATTTATGGATGAAAAGCGACCTTATAACTTTAAACAAATTTTATTTGTTTTTATAAAGTTGGCCATAGTGGCTGGAGCTTTTTATTTCATTTACAATAAATTAGTCAACAATGACAAACTTGATCTTCAAGTTCTTATACAAACGGTAAAGTATTATGATTTATTAAGTATTGAAAATATACTTCTGCTACTCTTATTTTCAATAGGCAATTGGTTCTTTGAAATTCTCAAATGGAAAACCTTAGTATCTTTTATTAAAAAAATATCATTTTCTGAAGCCTTTCAACAATCTTTAGGAGCTCATACAGCTTCTTTATTTACACCTAATAAAATTGGCGAATTTGGTGCTAAAGCTATCTATTTTGCTAAACAATTTAGGAAACGTATTTTATTACTCACTTTTCTGGGAAATTTAGTACAATTACTGATTACCCTGGTTTTTGGTCTCATCGGGTTAGTATTCTTTATTAAGTTTTATTCCCTTGAGATTCCTTTTGAGAAAGTGTACAAACCTATCATAGGATTATTGTTAATTATTGGCTTGTTTTATTTCAGGAACAGAGAAAATCGTTTTACCATTAAAGGATTCTCCTTTAAAAAAATGGGAGATTTTATTCGATCAATCCCCACTCATAAAAGGGTGGAAGTAATCGCTTATTCTGTGATTAGATATCTTATTTTTTCGCATCAATTTTATTTCCTAGCTGTCTTATTTCAGCTTCCTATAACATATACAGAAGCCATGACTGGCATTAGTTGTATGTACTTGATTTCTTCTGCAATTCCCATGTTATTTTTCTTAGATGTTGTAGTAAAGGGGAGTGTTGCAGTTTGGATTTTTGGCTTTATTGGGATAGATGAAATTTTGATACTATCGATTATTACTATTTCGTGGATTTTCAATTTTGTACTCCCAAATTTTATTGGCAGTTATTTTATCCTGAACTTTGAGGCCTACAAACAAACGAATCTAGAAACATGATCATTAATCTTTTACTGTTATTTAGTTGTGTTGCCTATTTCTTTGTTATTTATCTTTTGGAAGATGGTTTCAACAGAATCCTTTCCGTAGAAGAAAAAAAGCATCTTAACAGCACTAGCTTTTCCGTAATTATACCATTCAGAAATGAGGAAGAGCGTTTACCTCAATTAATTGAAAGTATCACTCAGATTGACTACGAGGCTTCACTAACAGAGTTCATTTTTGTCGATGACGACTCTACCGATAATTCGGTTAATATTCTTCAAAATTTTATTCAGGAATACTGTATTGAAAATTACGTTTCCATTATTAAAAATGAACGGAAAACGGCTTCTCCAAAAAAAGATGCGATTAATACAGCTATTAACATAGCTAAACACAATTGGATTATTACAACCGATGCAGATTGTATCTTACCCAAAAAATGGTTTTCACTATACAATGATTATATCACCCTATTTAATTCCAAAATGGTAATTGGCCTGGTGAGCTACAAAACCAAGAATAAATTTCTGGAACAATTTCAACTATTAGACTTCCTAAGTCTCCAAAAAGCAACCATAGGAAGCTATGGTATGAACAAAACTTTCTTGTGTAACGGTGCTAATTTAGCGTTTAGAAAAGATACTTTTCATGATGTAGGCGGATTTGAAGGAAATGATCATATCGCAAGTGGAGACGATATTTTTTTAATGGAAAAATTCAAAAAGAAGTATCAGAAAGATATTGGATTGCTGAAACATGATCAAGCCATTGTATATACCTTTCCAAAGTACTCTATAAAGGAATTAATCAATCAAAGAATTCGTTGGGCAAGTAAGACTTCGAAAACCAACAATAGTTTTGCTCAATTTGTTGGACTGGCTGTTTTGGCCTGGAATCTTATCTTGATTTCATTACCTGTCTTATTCATTATAGATTTTCTCAATATCGAAATGCTTATCGTGTTTTTAATTTTTAAAGTCACTACAGATTATATCCATTTAAACAAAATCATTCATTTTTATAATCATCAAATAAAACCTGTAGATTTATTATTATCGACTATTTGCTATCCGTTTTTTGTAGTTTGGATTGTGATCAATAGTCTTTTTGGTACTTATTATTGGAAAGGAAGACGCTTTAAAAAATAATCCCCAAACCCTGAATAACTTTTCAGCTTTTCTTTTTTGTATCTGTTTATAATAGTTACCTTTATCCCAATTAAATCAGTATATAGAAATGAGAAAGTACTTAGCAGTAATCGCATTATTTTTTGCTTTAATAACACAAGTTGGACATGCTCAAGAAGCTAGTTATGCTGTAGGAGATGAAACTTATATCTTAAAAACTGCAGTAGAGGGCGAATTGAGTTTACTTTGGAATACTATTGATAACGAGTTCCGATATTTTGTAAAGAAAGGTGATGAAATTTACGAGTTGAAAAATACCAAAGATGATGACGGTAAATATCAAGAGGAATACAAAGAAACTTTACGTTTTTTAACTGGTGACAGTAGTTTAATCCCTAGTGATACCGATTTAACATTAAGTAGTTTAAAATACTATGTAAACTCTTATAACAAGGAAAAAGATCCTAGTTATGAATACAATGTCTCTGCAGTTAAACTCAAAACCAGATTAGGGCTTTTTGGAGGAGTTTCAAATAATCCTTTTGTAAACAATCCTGAAAATGAATTAGCCCCTATTTTTGGCGCTGAGTTTGAAATTTACGAAGACGAAACTGCTAAAAGACATTCTGGATTCTTCGAATTTAAACAATCTTTAAAGAGTGGAGATTTTGATTACCAATCTACTCAAATCTCTTTAAATTATAGATTCAGATTTATTTACACTCCTAGTTTCAATGTGTATGCACAAGCTAAGTTTGCTACTTACACTAGAGCTTCTAACACCTTTACTATTGTAGATGAAACTACTGGATTGTTAACTACTGTTAAAGAATCTGCTGGAAACTTTGACACCCCATTTGCTTTTGGGTTAGGTGCCGACATTAAATTATTTAATGAAAGCTATTTAACCTTAACTTATGGTGAAATTGTTTCGGTCTTTTTAGATAGTAATGGTAATTTCCCTATGGACTTCAGAATTGGATATAAATTCAAGCTTTA
>JABSPN010000108.1 GCA_013214425.1 Flavobacteriaceae bacterium
GTTAATTCTTCATATACCTGCTGCTAATTCTTTACCGTAATCCCTTCTTTTCTCAAATGTAATAAATCATCGTATACTTCTTTAGGAATCTTTTTTGCTCCTGAAGAGGTAATCAATACTTCCGAGAGTTTTAGTTTCTTAACTACTTCAGAATCTAATGAACTTACATTCATAAGATTTTCGAACTCTCTTTCCTTTTTAGTCACATTAATAAAAGCGACAATTCGATAATTCGGATCTGATTTTTGAAGTGTACTCACTATATCCTGAATGGCTTTTCCTTCAGAAATAAGCAATACCTTTTTTACAAATATTGGAGACTTTATAAAGTAAGAATATGAAAATCTCCACAGTATTAGCGATCCCATAACCGCCAAATAGAAATAGAGAATTTGCAATCTGTTTTCTGGTAAAACCGGAGTATAATAAGGTGTTAACAGGAAAAACAAAACTGTTAATGAAGCTGTTATGATTATTCCTCTTAAACTGTAATCAAATTTACTGGCCTTGTAGATATTATAGAGTTCTAAAACCGAACCAAAAAACAAAAGATAAAAGGTTAAAAAAATGATCCATGCCCATTTTTCCGTAGAGAACTTAAAGTAATCAAAATCAAATAGTTCACCAACACCAAATAATCCTAATAGGACAAATAGCACATCAAAAACTCTTAAAAGAATTTTACGTTCAGATAATTGAAAGTGTATTTTTTTCTGAGATTTCAAACTGTTACAAAGTAAAAAAAATATGCGGTATTTGATTGTTTTCTTAGAACAAATATCGCTATTTTAAAACTTCAAGCCATTTCTTTTTGATTATTTTCCAATCAAAGTTTTCAACTTTGTTTCTTGCATTTAAAGCTATTTTATTAGCTCTCTTAGGGTTATCTATTAACTCAATAATTGCTTGTTTCATTTCTAAAGCATCAGATTTTTTTACTAGAATCCCATCTTTTTGATCGGAAATTAAAAATGGAATCCCGCCAACATTTGTAGAAACAACTGGTAGGCCTAATGCCATGGCTTCAATTAAGCTTATGGGAGTATTATCGAAATTGGTCGTATTAATGAATATGCTACTCGAAACCGATTTCTCCCTCCAGGCTTCTTTTGTTAACATCCCTGTAAACTCTATACTATCCAAAAGATCATATTTAGTGGCCAGACTTTTTGTCTCTTCGAAGCTTTTATCAGCTTGTGGACCAATCATACACAATTTAGCCTCAGGATAATTTTCTTTAAGTAATTGCAATACTTCAATAGCCAATGTAGGATTATAAATGTCTCTAAATGATCTCACCCAAAGCAGGTTAGGTTTAATACCTTCTCGTTCTTTATACTCATAAAGGTCAACTTCGATGTTGTTAGGAATGAACATTACTTTAGTGTAACCAGCTTCTTTAAAAGCTGAGTTTAAATATTCTGAAGGAGCAATACTCATCAAAGCATTATCAAAAATCGTATTACACTTTTTAGGGCTCTTAGCTAATCTATTAGGCAAATCTCCACCTCTTAATATGGGTATATAAGGAACTTTGAATCTAATACAGAGTTTACTTACCAAAAAAGCATAGTAGAAGTTTAGGGTACTGTAGGTATCAATTAAAACATAATCTGCAGATTTTCTGTTGCGATAAACCGTTAGTAGCATATCGATAAGTCGGTGTAACTTATTCTTTTTTGAAGAAGTCAGCACCATATCAAATCCTTCATTGGCAAGTAAACGCCCTAAAGTTTCAATAGAGGTAATGGTTTTACCCGTTTTGTTCAATCGATTTCCTACGTAAACTACTTTTCTCATAAATTACATTAACTAATGCAAGGCCATAAATAAACGATGGCGCAGAAATTCTAGTTGCTGAATGACTTAGCGTTAAAAAACAAATCAACAGCATGGAATAGAAATATGGATTTTTTCTGTTGTCATACCGAAGCACTAAGGGATGAATTAAGAGTATCAATAAGCCTATGGCGCCTAAAGAACCGTGTTCGGCTAAAGCTCTTGTAAACTCATTGTGACTCGCTGCTTCAATACCTGTTCTGTCCAAACGATATTGTTTCCCATTTCCTGCACCAATTCCAAAAATAGGCCTTTCAAAAAACGCATCAATTTCTATGTTAATAATTGATATTCTCCCAGTCGTTATATCTTTCTTCTCTCTACCCGTAACATCTTCGTTAGCATATCTTTTATCGATAATTCCATCAGTGACGGCAGAAGTATATAACCAAACGGCTCCCAAAGATATGATCATCAGAAAGAAAAAAGCGAGAAGCTTATTTTTCATTTTAGTATTTCCGTAGAGATAGAGTATCGCCAGAAATATCACTACTGCCACTAGAGCGGTGAGTATACCTCCTCTGGAAAATGTGATCAAATTTCTGAATGTCATGGTTAATAACAAGCCAATTTCTAATAACTTAATGATGATATTTTTCTTAAAAAGAATGAGTCTGGAAATCAAAATAAAAATTCCAATCCCTAATATAGTTGCTACTTGATTTGGCCCCCAACCTCCAGAAGTAGAATGGTTTGAAGAGGTATCGATAATTACTTCACTTACATTTGGGTTATACATAAAAATATAAACCGTCATGGATATTATAGGGAGTAATATTGCAAAAAAAACCAGATTGAGATCTTTAAAACTTATTCTACATTTATACATGTAAAAAGCTGTTATACCTAGACAAAAAGGACCTGAGAGGTTAAAGGCAATCAACTTTCTAATCTCGACGTTTAGAGAGTAATTCGCGAAAATAATACTCGGAAAAAGCAATATTATATAGATAAGATAGACACCACCTTTTACATCTTTTTTATTCATAAAAAGTCCTATAATCATAAAGAGTATAACCAGGTATTTATGAAACTCATTGGTTAAGGCCCCTCCAGACATTCTTAAAAAAACATCGCTTCCAACCGCATAACCACAAGCAACTAATATGGCGACATTGTTATCTTTCTTTCTTAAGATGAAATAAAAGGAAACCGCTATAATTAACAACTGGTATAGACTCGCCAGAGGTCTAATCACAAAAATTGCAGCACCTATTAAAAGGTGAATCAATATGAGTATTATTTCCGTTTTAGATTTTAACATCCCTGATATATCAATTCCAATTTATTATTTACTGCTTCAGCAGAAAACTCGTTTATAACCTGTTTGTGATAAGCGATTCTTTGCTTTTCAAGATACTGAGTATTTTCTATACTTTTTATAATTCCTTGGGCTAACTGTTCACTATTTTGAGCAGGTACGACATTACCAAAGCCATTAAGCACTTTACTACACTCTCCTACATTCGTGGTAATTACTCCCAATTGATACAATCCATATTCTAACAAGGCCATTGGTAAGCCTTCAGATTTTGAAGATAACACTCCTAAAGTTCCTTGTTCAAGAATGTTTTCAATATCGGTTTTTGAACCGTAAATATGAATCACGTTCTGAAGATTTAATTCTTTAATCAGTTTTTTTAATTCTTTTGAATATAGATCGTCTTTATCTTCTCCAATTAAATGTAAGGTCCAATCTTTATTAGATTCATTAACAACCTTAAACGCTTTTACTAAATTGAAATGATCTTTCTCTTTCCTTAAATTCGCCAAACAAATGATTCGTTTATCATCAAGTCCTTTAAGATTGGTTTCTCTTTTAAAATTACTTTTTTGCGTCACAAAATTATTGATTTGAAAAACACGCTTACAGTACAACTTCTTTCTATGCCAGGATGCTAACTCTTCATTTACGGCAATAATCGAACAAAAAAATAAAGAACAAAATTGTAACATCATTTTTTTCATTCTTGACGTATTCACTCTATCTCCATTATGGTCATGCCAAACGATCTTGATTTTTGGATACAACAACTTCACTAAAACAGCAAAAAAGTATGAAGTACCATGAGCATGAATCAGTTCTATTTTATGTTTTTTAAGCCACTTTTTGAACTTTACTATCGTGTTTAAATCGAAAGTCGATTTCTTGTTTAGACTTAAATACTGAACTTCTTCTGATACTATATTTTGTAAAGGACCAGAATTTCTAGTACTACATAGATAAGACAGATTGTTCTCTACTAAAAGGTTGGCTAAATTAACCGCAACTTTTTCAGCTCCACCAACTGCTAATGAATCTATAAGCTGTACTATTCTTCTATTATCCATGTATTAGCTTTTTGATTTCAGAATCAAAAGAGTCCATTGTGAAATTTCTGGACCAATCTTGCGCTTGTTGAGCTACTTTATGGTATCGTTCTTTATTATTCAAATAAGATATCACTTCTTCTGTTATTTCGGAAATTTCAGAAGTAATTATACTTCCCCTATTCCCATAATCTAACATGTATGGGATACAGGAAACTTGTGAGCTTAAGGGAACACATTTCCAGAACATTGCCTCGGCCACAACTTTTGGCCATCCTTCAGATTTTGAGATGAATATCAGAAAATGTGCGTCTATAAAGGCTTGTCTTACCTCATCTTTGTGTACATTCCCATGTAATGTGACCACATCCGCTAACTTATTTTCTCTAATATAATCCTCAAGATTTGATCGCTCTGGTCCATCTCCATAAACATCAAACAACACAGGGTATCCTTTCTCTTTTAATTGCTGTGTAACCTGAACGCCTATTAACGGTCTTTTACCCGGGGTAAGTCCACCTACGAATACCATTTTTATTGAAGTGTCAAAAGACTTCTTCGGAATAGCTTTCTTATCCTTTTCATAATAGGTAGCTGTAAAAAAGGGAATGATATTCTTTGTAGTACCTGGCCAGTTTCCGTAGACCAATGCCTTCATATTCCTTGTCAAAAAAGTATTAGACAATAAGTCCTTTTGCATTCTGTAAGTTTTGGGCTGATTACTATTAGGATCCCAATTCCCAGCATATTTTGCTGTCTTTTTTTTCTTCGGAAAAAGGATTTGTAATAATGTTCCGATCAAGCCAACATTTCCAGGACATCGTAAATGAATATGATCTGCTTTCGCCATCTGAACGAAAATCTTCCAATAAATAAGAGGAGAGAACAATAATGTTTTTACTACACCACCAAAGTTTAAAACATTAAATGAGGGTATTCTGACTAACTTTATTTTGGGGTGTACATAGCACTCTTCTATAGGTAAAATAGTTTCTTTAGATATTGGGGCTACTATCGTAACTGAGTCAACATATTGCAACCATAAATTCATTTCCCGGATATACGGCTCGTAAGCAAACCATTTTCCGTCTACAAATTTATGTTTAGTATGTGTGACTATTAGAAATTTCATTATCGCTGTGCCTTAGGTGGATTGACTATTAAACTAAACCAACCAGAAATTCTTCCCAATACTTCGGTTAACGCTTGTTTTTTTTCTTTAGAAGTAATGATGTTCATACTTCTAACACAAGTTAAGAGAAAAGCTGTTACATTCCATTTAATTCGTGCTATCAATTTAGGGTTTGGATACTTTATTCTCCAAACATACCACCCATTTCGTATGACCATTTTTCCATACTTAAATTGATTGGGTCTACCTGAAGCTTCATGATAATGTCCCAAACAAGCTTTGGTATTTACGTATAATTGCCCATATTTGCTTAAACGAAGACAAAAATCTACATCCTCATATAGTCCATATCCTTCAAAATAACGAGAGAATTGGAGTCCATCTTCAATTCCGAGATGATCAGATTCTGAAAAAACTTCAGTTTTATAAGAGGAAACTCCTCCCATAAAAAACTCAACCGGGTAAATTTTTCCTGAGGGCGGTAAATATCCAACGGATCTTCCATGTGAAAATGATGGCATGATCCCCGGTGGATTCTGAGTTACTAATCCGAACTTTTTCCTAAGTTTAAAACGTGATCCTTCTTTTCTCTCATAGCCATCAATTCTGAAACCTTTTTTAGGAATATTTTCCGCTACCTTATCCCATTTGATTTCATTATTAATGTATCCTCCAACTCCTAGTGCATCTGGACACAAGTTATATGTATTAATTAACTCTTTAAAATAATCTTTATCGAGAATTGTATCATCATCTAAATAACAGACCACCTCTATAGTATCATCTAATTTGGTTAGACCAAAATTTCTCTGTTTAGTCAAACCTCTATGCTCTGGTTCTACTGAGTAATAATTGAGATTTTTAAACTTCGTTTCAAGATCTAATTCCTTAGTCTTAGTATTTACAGATCCATCTACAATAATAATCTGATCTGGATAGTTTGTTTGTACCTCAACTGAATTCAATAACTGCATCAAGGCTTGTGGTCGTTGATATGTACAAACAATAAGACTAAACTTCATTTTCTTCCAACAATTTAGTTGCCCAGTAATCGCTCAATTTCCATTGCTTAATTATTTTCAATAATGAGGCTGGACTTTTGGCAATTCGTTTGCTTAAATACAATGTTTTATTTCCCCTAATCTGTTCTTCCGTATAATGCAGCTTGTAGTACAATAACATCGTAGGGGTAGGTTTTGGTTCTATTTCCTCTTTATCCCAGGGTTTTACATGATTAAACCTAAATCCTCCAATAGGAGCTTTAAGGTGTAATATTTCTGGTTGCGGTAAGTAAATTATATCAACCCCCTCATTTCGGAGTTGCATACCAAAATCTTTATCTTCTCCGTAGCCAAATTCAAGTACATTACTAAACGCTAAGTTCTCTAATTTATCTCTTCTAACAAAGCTATTTCCAGCTCCAAATGTAGGCCATTGTACAATACGTTTAAAGAAGGGGATTTCTCCACTTTGCAGATAGGATGTTGTGGCTGCTTGTGCCCCATACTCGTTCAGTTTATCAAATACATCAGCAATCAGATTGGGTTCGAATCGACCATCATCATCTGAAAGAAACACCCATTCGCTATTGGTTTTACTTAATGCCAGATTTCGAGCATTACATACACCTGTTTTGTGAATGAATATATGTTCGATCTCAAATGGCCACGCTTCATTTTCAATATAATCTAAATCGGAAGTTCCCTTAGGATCAGGATTTTGCTCTACGATGTTAACTCGTTTAGGTAGACAAGGCTGATTTTTGAAATCTACCAAAACATCATATAAATATTCTCTCCTTCCTATAGTAGGTATAATGACATCTAATTCGCGTTTTTCAACTACTTTCTTTTTACTCGAAACTTCTATTCCCTCTAACTGGCCATCTAACCAAGGTTTTCTTTTAATAGAAAAAGAAGAAAGTAGACTTAAGATATCGATACTTTTATCATGTATGATCCTGTTCCAGAATAATAAAAAGACCTTTTTTTGACCTAAATGCTCTTTTGTAAATTGATAGGTTGCCTTATTACTTCCGGAGAAAAGACCTGTAATGTTCTTGTTTTTAAGCAAAGTAGGATTTGAATAGCATAATAATCCATCTAACATTCCAAAATAAGCCAGAGAATTAATAAAGTAATCAAAGCCTAATGTCTTGGTAATATCTTTTTTTAAATACTGAATGACAGTAGCATGAACCCCTCCAACTAAGCTTGACATAAACCATGTAGGAAACGTAACCTCTTTATTGATTTTTACAAATGGAGTGAGTTCCACATAGCCTATCGATTTTTTTATGTGATATTCAAAGTTAGGACTATAAGAAACTAATAACTTGTCATGATAAAAAACGGCATTTAATTCTGTTTGATTTAGTTCCTCTTTTACTGACTCGTGACACCAAACTAATGTATGATCTGGAAAATCCTGAGCTAGTTTCAAAAAACCATCCATCAAATGCATTCCATTATAATCGTTTACCCCACTTTCCAGCGAGGTGATAGATTTGGAATTATGATAAAATATCATTTGCATTTAGGATACTATTGATCTATAATAGTTAATATTCTTAGTTGCTATTTTACCAATTTCAAAATGTTCTATAACGTGTTCCCTCGCGTTTAAGCCAAAGGCTCTGGCCTTTTCTTTATCGAGTAACAATTCATTCATTCGATTGGCAAATTCTTCAGTATCATCAGGATCAATTGTATAGCCTGTTTTACCATCAATCATCATTTCTTTTGCCCATCCCACATTGGAAGTGACTAATGTTTTCTCCATTGCCATGGCCTCAAGCCAGGTCATTGGAAAGGCTTCCGCATAACTAGGTAATACAACTATCTGAGCTTTACCTAAATAATCTTTTACTTCATGATATGGCACCTGATTGATAAACGAAACTGATTGTAGGGCATCTTCGGAAAGAATTTCTTTAATCATACCAACAGTAGATCGTCTGGTTAATACATCTACCACGTCTTTTCCGAGAAAAGTGAGGGTTGCATTAGAATTCTTCTGATGCAGTAAATTAAACGCTTTAGCTAAAGCCAAAACGCCTTTTTTCCTAATCACACTTCCGAAGTACAAGAGACTATTTTCCTCAATTGCTATATCTGTCGGACTAAACATCTTGATATTTATTCCGTTATATATGATATCTATTTTGTTATTAATATCAAAAATCTCTGTCGTCTTTTTAGCTGTAAAATCACTTACTGAAACAATGTGATTAGCCGCCTCCAATCCTTTCTTTTCCATCCAAAAGTTTTTCTTCTTCTGGACTCTACCCTCTAAATCACAGAAGTAGGCATCAGATCCGTGTAGCCTTATCACTAGTGAAGTCTTAAGCTTCATACATGCAGCTATTCCTGTCCGATTACCGCACAAACTTTGGCCAAGGGGATGGCCGCATGGGCTGTGCGACTGCATTCATCTTCAACGTCTGCAACTTCGGCGGTAACGGAAACACCATTTACGCCCGCTGCCCTGAGCCAGTCACAAAT
>JABSPN010000109.1:0-6007 GCA_013214425.1 Flavobacteriaceae bacterium
GAAGAAACCATACTCTTACGTTTCTCAGAATCTGCAGCTTGTTTTTTAGCTAATTCTAGTTCGTATAATCTAGAACGTAATACTTTTAAGGCTTTTTCTAAGTTTTTATGCGATGATTTCTGATCCTGACAACTCACAATCATTCCCGTTGGTTCGTGATGTAATTTAATTGCCGAATAGGTCGTGTTTACCGATTGCCCTCCCGGACCAGTAGACGTCGTTCTTTCAATTCGAACTTCTGTCATATCCAATTCTACATCAAATTCTTCTGCTTCTGGTAACACCATTACTGTAGCAGCACTTGTATGTACTCTTCCTTGTGTTTCAGTTTGCGGAACACGCTGTACACGATGCACTCCAGCTTCAAACTTCATTGTTCCGTATACATCTTCTCCTGATACTTCAAAAATAATTTCTTTGAATCCACCAGAAGTTCCCTCATTAAAACTTACTACACTTACACTCCATCCTTTCTTCTCACAATACTTGGTATACATACGATGTAAATCTCCAGCAAAAATACTAGCTTCGTCTCCACCTGTTCCTGCTCTAACTTCAACAACAACATTCTTAGCGTCTTCAGGGTCTTTTGGGATCAAAAGAAATTTGATTTCATCTTCTAAAGCAGGTAAGGATTCTTTTGCTTCGTCTAATTGCATTTTGGCCATTTCTACCATTTCTGCATCAGATCCATCGGCAATAATTTCTTCTGCTTCTTTGACATTATCGGTTAGGGTGATATATTGATCACGCTTATCACAAAGAATACGTAAATCTTTATACTCTCTATTTAAAGCGATATAACGTTTTTGATCTGAAATAATATCAGGCTGAATGATTAAATCACTCACCTCATCAAAACGTTGCTTTACTATCTGTAATCTTTCTAACATGTGTTCACTTGCTATTTAATGAATGCAAAAATAAGTATTTTTTCTATTATTTTTTGATTGTTTTTAATACTCCTGAAAAGTGTCATATTTATAATTTTATACGACTTATTATTTAATGAATAATTTAGCTAAAATTGGTTTTGGAGGAGGTTGTCACTGGTGTGCTGAAGCCGTGTTTCAATCTCTAAAAGGTGTTGATCAGGTGGATCAGGGCTGGATTGGATCTGAGCGTGAAAACGACACTTTATCTGAGGCTGTTATTGTTCACTATGACCCGAATCGCATTCCTTTAGATATATTAATTGAAGTGCACTTGCTAACGCATCAGTCCAGTTCTAATCACAGTATGCGTAAAAAATACCGTTCGGCTATTTACTATTTCGATTTAAACACTAAAAACCGATCGGAAAAGACACTGGATGTATTTCAGGAGAAATATCAGAAGCAATTCGTCACTCAAGTACTGCCCTTTAAAACATTTAAAGCTTCCAGAGAAGAGATTCAAAATTACTATAAGAAAAATCCGGAGAAACCATTTTGTCAAACCTATATAGAACCAAAGTTACAGCTCATTCTAAAAACGCATTCAGTATTTAAAAAATGAAAAATTAGTACGTGAAAGTAGCATTAATTTGTTTGAGAACTTTACGATACTTTTTATATTTACTCATCTATGAAAAAGATCTTATTCCTTTTTTGGGTATGTGGTTTTAGTTATGCTCAAGACGCAAAAGTTGTAAAGCGCTATGTAAACGATAGTATTCATTTTGATATGACCAGCTCGTGTTATGCTCCATTATTGATTACTATAGCATCACGTAAAGTTGCAGATAGCCTATCAGGTTTTACTTACAAGGAAAAATTCTTACTTCCTTCTTTTGATACAATTCCAAGTATTATTAGTGTACCTGAAACAAAATTTACCGATTCTACAAAGATTAGTTTAGGAGATTATTTTAAATTTTTGTCTTATTATGGCGATCCTGATAATTCAAAGCATGATTCTAATTATTTATATACCTTACCTTTTAAAAAAGGAAAGAAATATGAGATCACTCAAAGTTTCTTCGGAAAATTCTCACATAACCATAAAGCTTCTTTTCACGCTATAGATTTTAAGTTAAAAATTGGAGATCCTGTCTATGCTGCGAGAGAAGGGATTGTCATTAAAACTATCGACAAGTATACTAAACACGGCGGAAAATCATTTAGAGACAAAGCCAATAAAATTCTAATCATGCATGACGATGGCACTATAGCCAGTTATGTGCATTTGGATTATAAAGGTGTTTTAGTGAAAGAAGGTGAACGGGCTGAGCGCGGACAAAAAATCGGGATTTCTGGTTTTACAGGCTATACTTCCGGTCCGCATTTGCATTTTGTAGTTCGAGAATTTGGCGATGTTTCTGTACCCATATATTTTGAAGGATACGAAGGTCTGGTTTTAAAACAAGGCAAACGCTATAAAAGAAAGAAGTAGACTCTAATAACAATCTGATCTAATGAATCCTTCCTCTTCTAGTTCTTCCAAATCAGGTAGTTCAAATGCTTTACAAAGTTTACCAATTACACTCACAACTTCTTTTTTCATCGCTAATGAACCACAAATCATAATATAACCTTTATTTTTTAGCGCCTCAGCTATTCTTTCCTTATCTCGTGCTATCAAATCTTGAACATAAACTTTGTCTCGCTCTCTTGATAATGCCAAATGCAATTCATTAAGCTTATTCTCTTGAAGATAATACTGAATTTTATTGTTGTATAAGTCAAAAGATTTTTCTGTTCTACCTCCCCAGTATAATGAAACATTCGCTTCAGCTTTTGTCTCATTTATCATTCCTAAAAATGGCGCGATCCCTGTCCCATTTGCTATTAGAATTATACCTCTTTTTGTTTTGGGTAAATGAAACCCAATGTTCTCAATTACTGAAGCATTAATTTTATCAGTAAGTTTAAGGTCATTCAAATAATTTGAACACAGTCCTTTTTCATGCACCTTAATACTTAACAAAATAGAATTATCTTCATTTTTTGAGATTGAATACAAGCGTTCTTCCTCTTCTTCATTGGCATATACAGCCAATAAATCTCCAGATTTAAATCTAGTCTTAGAGGACGAATTCAACGAGATTAAAAAGGTTTGATCTGGATTCTCTTTGCTATCCGTTTTACTAATGACTTCAAAAGATTTTGTCTTAATTCTGTCTTTGATCAATTGTGATTCATCGATACTTAATTCCAGCTGGTGTTTATCAGACCATAGTCTTACCCATTTCAGAAAAGCTGCTTTAGATTTATTATTGATTTTAAACAATTCTAAATCGGCTTTTAATTTTGATTTTCTCGCTAAAAACTGATCGACTTCTATAGCATACTGACAAAAGTCTGGATAAGAAACCGATCCAAAACCTAACACAGAATAGCCTATAGTTTCGCTTAATTGACTCTCATCAAACAATGACTCAAATTTTTTGGCGTTTATTGGAGCTTCTCCATTTCCATAAGTTGATGTCATCACTATTAAATGCTTCATTGCATCAAAAGGCTTGTACTTGTTCAAATCAGTTACATAGCATTTTTTTCCTGACTGGATTAAAGCTTCTTTAAATGCATTGGCAAATTTGTTCGTTCCTCCTGTTTCAGAGCCTACCAGAATAATGTATTCGGCTTCCTCTGCTTTAAGCTTATTCTTGTTTTTTCCAGCCCTTCTTTTAAAGGTCATTTTAAAACCTGAATACATAAAATAAATGATATTAATACAAGCGACTAATAAAACAATTGCCCAAACCATGTTTCCTTTCCCTGTATGTAACACGCTACTTAATTCATTCCAATAAGCTACATCTGAATAATTATAAGTACTTATTGACTTTCCGGTATATTGATTTACTAACAATTCCATGTCAGATAACTGAATTGTATAATAATCTTCTACATCATCTGAAAAGGGAAATTCAATACTTTTAATACTGCTTAATTTAGTTTTTTGAAAAAAAGGAATTGTTGTGATTGATTTTTTCTCCGGAATTTCTTCTTCAAAAACCATTTCATGCTTTACTCTGTCTTCGGGAATCAATTCAAAACGCAAACAAGAAAGGTATACACCCGTAACAGTTATGATGATAATTGGAATTAATGTCCACCTTCCTAAAACTATATGATAATATTGATTACTAGATTCTTTAATGATCTTAGAAAAGAAGGCTTTAACTCCGTTTTGACGCTTGATAATTAGAATAGTTCCTGTAATGGCAATCAGGAATAATAAAAAGGAAACAAAACCAACAAAGAATCGACCAACACTTTTCAAAAACAAGGACCTGTGGAGGTTGGCAGCAAACTTATAAATAGGTTTTTGCTTGATTAAATCCCCTATTTTTTTACCAGTAATTGGATTGATATAGAACTGTTCACTTTCACCTTTATGAGTAATAACCGACACAGCGATAAAGTCATTGTGATCTACCTTAAGGTCGATCACTTCACTGTATTTATTTTTTAAAATTTCAATTGTTTTTCCGAGGCTTTGTTCATCTGCCTCATCGATATGATAGGGTAATAGTTGCTCAGTAACTGGTTCAAAAGCTAGTATGATACCAGTTATAGAAGCTATTAATAAAAAAATAGAAGAAGATATAGCCAGTGTTAAGTGGCTATATCTCCAAATAGATAACGTCATCTATAAAATTAATTCATAATTAGTTAGGCATCATTCTGATATAGCGAATAAAACCTGTCCCTTCTACTTTACCTTTTACAGATTCGTTAGTTAAATCAAATTCAACATCTTGAACAAAATAGTTTTTATCTTCAACAGCAGTTTCAAATCTTATTTTGTACCCAGAGTTAATTTTATCATCCGGTATTTCAATCACACTAACCGTTCTTTCACCACCTGCTACAGTTGCTCCTGTTATGGCATCAATATCTAGTCTTTTTTTTCCGTAGAACTTCCACCATTCAGTAATATCATGATACCATTCATCATCGTCACCTTGCACATATAATGTCTCTTCATATTTCCCTTCAGAATTAATCAAAGAAATTACAATATAGGCACCTTCTCCTGTATAGTTCGTCATTTGAATCATACACTTGTATGTTGATGAAGTTCCTAAATTAGAGAATGAATATAATAGGCTCAGAACTGCAAAAGCCACTACAACTATTTTTATTCTTTTTATCATTATTATTTAGTTTAAAAAGTTTAAGTTCTGTCCTTTAAGCAATTCGTTTTCCGAAGCTAAATCACGAACAGATTCTTCAAAATCGGTTTTCACACCTTTATTAGCTCCCATTCTAATTAGGGCTTGCAATAAATGGGTATTTTTAGATTTCATGGCTGCCAAATGTAAAGGCGTTAAACCATCATTATTTTTCTTGTTAATATCAATTCCCATTTGGTCGGCTTTTTGGATTAAGTATTTAGCATTTTTTTCAACTGCTATATGGTATAATGTATTTCCTTTTTCCTGTGATGTATTCAATTCTAACTTAGTATTTTTTAGAATTTCTAATTTGCTCTCAAATTCCTTGAGTCCTTTTTCGTTGTAAGCATAAAATAATTTCCCAATCAAATTATTTCCTTTTTTATCAACTACAGTCACATCTGCTCCTTTACTAATCAACATTTTTACTATCTCTGGCTGATTATAAGCTACAGCTAGACTCAACAAGGTATTTCCGTCTTCATTCGCCTGATTGATATCAACTCCCTTATTAAGAAAATAATCAAATATAGCTTGATCCTTACCGCGTGGAGCTACTGCATGTAGCGGTGTCATACCAGATGTAGTTGTCACATTAGGCTGAATCCCTAAACCTTCCAGGTACTTATAAAAATCTATGGTATTAGTAACACTTCTGGTTCCTCTACTGGCAAAAATCATGGCATTACCATTCTCTTTATTAAGTCCTTTATAGGGAATTCCCTTAGCTATTAACTTATTCAACATCTCTATGTTACCTGTTCTGGCTACATAATTAAAAATACCATTCCCATTATCATCTGTACTTTTAATGGACAAGCCTTTTGCTTTAAAATAGTCTATAATATCAAAGTTTTTAGCATATGGAGCTACTAACAATAATGGATTAGCACCACTTTTAGT
>JABSPN010000109.1:6040-8756 GCA_013214425.1 Flavobacteriaceae bacterium
GATAAACAAATCATATAATTTTGTATTCAACTGACCGGTTGTAGCAGCAAAGTTGACCATCGAGTTTCCATGCGTATCGATTATATCTGTCTTAGCCCCATTATCCAGTAAGAATTTTGTCAACTCTAAATTGTTTTTATAGGCTGCCCAAAACACATATGTACGTCCGTCATGAGTTAGTTTATTGACTTCATTCCCTTTTTGTGCTAATAAAAACTTAATGGTTTCGTTCGGAGCTTTTTCCAAAATGGCCCAGGTAACAGCATCAAAAGCGTAAGCATTCAACTCAGTGATATCATTTCCTTCAGCTATTTTCTTTTTAATATCTTCCAGGCTTGGTTGACCTTTCCAATAGTTGCGATCAGTAAAAATATTTTCCTGAGCGACTACACTTGTAATAACTAAAAGAAGTATTACTGTAGAAAGAAACTTTATTTTCATTTCTTATTCTTTATTTAGTGAATATTTAAGGGGTTGCTTTTTTAACAAACAAATCGATAGTTTTTCCTATTTCCTTTTTATCGGTCATGGCTTCATCGAAAAGGTATTTGTATAGTTGCTTTCCCTCTACTTTTAATTCTAAGTTTAAATCTAATTTTCTTCCAAAGATATCATCCCACTTAGTTCTTACTATGGCCCATTTCTTTTTATTCTTAGCCCAATAGACTTGAGCTGCCTTACATCTCTCATCAGCAACTTTAACATAAGTATTATGTCCTTTTTCTTGAGCTAATAATACATCTTCTTTACCCACTTCACGAATAACTTTGTCATTATCTTGATCATGAATCCAACCAGTATGAGTTATTTCATGTCTATTAGTTCTCACGGTAATATTATAATCACTTCTTTTAGTATACTCTCTCCTTGGAAGCGGAGCATCAGTAGTATTCTCCCAATAGCTTTTTCCATCTACATGTACCCAAGAAGCCGAACCCTCATAACGAGGACTATCATCTACCTGATACACTTTTTGAGTCCATTGCCCAGCAACTTCATCTTTAGTTTTACTTTTATACAACCATTCATTATCTCCATTAAACATATAGAAGTCTGTATTCTCAAATAACCAATCTTGTCTCCAGTGCTTAACGATATTCGGTGCTTGAGGTGGTCCAACTATTAATAAATGTTGCATAGATACTTTATCATTCTTGTCATCTACTAATTGAACCCATTCTAAAGCTTTATCATTTTTAGTTTTAGATGGTTTGTAATCTTCATCAGCAGAATAATTAAATGTTTCAGCAAAATTAAAGCCAACTTCATAGCATCCACACATGGATTTAATCGCCTTTTGATCTTTTTCTTGCTTAGTCTTTTGTGCGTTCAGATTAAAGTTACTAGATGTAACTAAAAAAAGAAACAGTAGCAAACATCTGTTTTTTAGTGTTTTACGTTTCATTTTATTTTTTTTTAAGTTTTATTTAGAATGATTAAAAATAACATTATATATTTGCCTCAAAATTATTAATAATGAGTCTAAATAAAAATTATCTCGTAAGTTTTTTTCTGATTTTTTCTCTAAACATTTGTTTAAGTCAGTCAGAATCAGCTATTGAGCAAGACTCAACCGATGTGTTGGATGAAGTAATTGTTACCGCTACAAGAACGAGAAGACAATTATCTTCACTTCCCTTACCTGCACAAATAATTAGTAATAAAGAAATAAAGGCCGTTAACTCAGTAAGATTAACTGATATATTAAATGAACAAACTGGGTTAATTACTGTACCTGATTTTGGTGGTGGCGAAGGAATACAACTACAAGGTGTCGATTCACAATATACATTAATACTGGTTGATGGAGTACCATTAATAGGAAGATCTGCCGGCACTCTTGATATCAACAGGTTAACTGTGGGAAATATAAGGAAAATAGAAGTCGTTAAAGGAGCTTCTTCTAGTTTATATGGTAGCGAAGCTCTGGGAGGAGTTATTAATATTATTACAGAGAAGCCAAAACAAGGGTTTAAAGGGAATTTAAATTATATCTATAGATCTTTTGCTACAAACGATTTAAGCACGACCCTAAGTTATAAAAAGAATAAGGCTTTTATTTCTGGATTTTTCAATCGTTTTAGTAGTAATGGTTATGATTTAAATGATACCGACGAAACTCAGACAGTCACTCCATATGAAAACTATACATTCGATTTAAAGTCAGCAATAGATATTGGTGACAAGACTATAGTATCATTCTTCGGAAGGTATTTTTATCAAAATCAGGACAACATCAGTTCGTCAACACTCCAAGGTGAGGCCGAAATAAATGAATGGAATCTTCAATTAAAAGGAGAACATCAGTTTAATGATAAATGGCGTTCTACTCTTGAGTTATATGGAACTAATTATGTTGCAAGATCATATCTTGATGATTTAACCTCCCAGAAACGTTTCAGTAGTTCAGATTTTGATCAAATATTATTGAGACCTGAATTAAGGACAGAATACAAATTAAACGAAAAGCATTCCTTTATTACTGGAGTAGGAATTACTCATGAAAGTTTAGATAGAACCTATTTTTCAATTACACCTGTTTTTAATGCACCCTATATCTACACACAGTATGATGGAAACTTAAGTGATAAATTTAACATCATATTAGGTTCAAGATTCGATTCTCACAATGAATATGCATCGCAATTTAGCCCTAATGCAGCACTTAGATATGAATTATACGAAAAAATATCGGTAAAAGGATCTGCTGGGTATG
>JABSPN010000011.1 GCA_013214425.1 Flavobacteriaceae bacterium
CATATCTGCAATATCTTCTTCATGGGTAACGATCAAAATTGTTTTTCCTTCATCGTTTAATTCTTGTATAAAATCCATGATTTCATAAGAAGTTTTAGTATCTAATGCTCCTGTTGGCTCATCGGCAAGAAGTAATTTTGGATTTGCAGCTAAGGCTCTAGCAATGGCCACACGCTGTTTTTGCCCACCAGACAATTCATTTGGTAAGTGATGTGCCCAATCGGCCAACCCAACTTTTTCAAGATGAAACATTGCCTTTTCAATACGTTCTTTTCTTTTCAGTCCTTGGTAGTATAATGGCAATGCAACATTCTCAACTGCGTTTTTGTAGTTAATCAAGTTAAATGATTGAAAAATAAAACCTAAAAACTTGTTTCTGTAAACCGCAGCTTTCTTTTCATTAAGGTTTTTGATAAGAGTATCATCTAGAAGATACTCACCTTCATCTGCTTCATCAAGCATTCCAATAATATTCAGAAGTGTCGATTTTCCTGAACCGGAAGATCCCATAATGGAAACTAATTCTCCTTCTTTAACAGAAAGGTCGATTCCTTTCAATACATGCAAACTAGAATCTCCTATTGGATAGGACTTGTGCAATTTCTTAATTTCAAGCATAATTCAGTTGATTTCAATATTACCTTTTTGCGTAATATTGTTAATATGACTCAAAAATCAAATAATTGTTACAACTAGAAATCTAAATAAAACGTTAAAGTTTTTTATAGAAGAATTTTCGGTAGATAACAAAGCCCACAATACCCACTAAAATGTAGGGCGCAGCCATTAAAACAATAATTCCATTATTAACTCCTTCAGCCATAGAATTATCTCCCATAGATTCTAATTGAGCCCTACACATGGCGCATTGAGCCGAAAGATCTGAGGGGATCAGTGATAAAGTCAGTAATAAGAAAAACAACTTTTTCATTTATACTCAATTTAATTATAATATGGCGATATCATGATATACACAATAACACCTGTAACAGCAACATACAACCAAATTGGAAACGTAATTTTTGCTATTTTCTTATGTTTATCAAATCGCTCTGCTAAGGCTTTAACATAGGTGACCAACACTAAAGGAATCACTCCTATTGAGAGTAAGATATGCGTGATCAGTATAAAATAATATACATATTTAATAGCCCCTACTCCTCCAAATGCTGTAGACTCAGAAGTCATATGATAGGCCACATACATGACCAAAAAACAACAGGAAAGAAAGATCGCAAATTTCATTAGTCTTTCATGAGCGCCCCTATTCCCTTTTTTAATAATCATAATAGCTATGACGAGGACTACTGCAGTTAAACCGTTAATTGTCGCATAAATTGGTGGTAAAAAGCTTAGTGGTTGGACATCATATCCCATTCTTTTCAGGTTCACACCAAATAAAGCTGCAACTGCCAGTGGGATCACGATCGATAAAATCCATATCCATTTATTATATTTCTTTTCCTTATCGGTTTGCATATTACTCTTTTAATAATTTTTCTATATCCTTAATCAGCTCCATAACCTGAGCTTCAGACTCTCCTTCTTTAACTCCTCTGTAGTATAAAATCGGATTTTCAAACTGATCTTTTCTCGAACGAATCACACCTTCTTTATCCATTAAAGCAAAAAGTCCTGAATGTTCGAATCCTCCAGCTACATCAGCATTTTCGCCAACATACACTTCAAACTTTTTAGCCAGGTCAAAAATAACATCCTGATCTCCGGTTAAAAAATTCCAGTTCGTATTTGTTATCCCATATCGCTTCTTATAAGCCTTGAGGACTTCAGGAGTATCAACATTCGGGTTAATTGTAATTGATGCTATTCCGAAATCTCTTCTGTTACCAAAAACCGAATCCAACTTCTTCATATTTTCATTCATTTTAGGGCAAATAGTTGGACAGGTAGTAAAAAAGAACTCTACCAGATATACTTTGTCCCTATAAAAATCAGATGGGATCTTTTCACCTTCTTCATTGATAAAAGAAAACTCTGGAGCCTTTGCAAAAGAAACCAGGTCGGATTTCTTTCCCTTAACCTTATTCAATCTGTTATCATCAAGAATATCGCCTCCTTTAGCACGATCTATAATTTTAGGAATCACTAAAATCCCAAATATTAAAATGATAAACGAAATCCCTATATAACTCTTATTCTTCATTTTCTAAATTAATATTAGATTTCTTTCTGTTGGCTTTGTTCTCATTATTATGTATGCTGTATTCTTTTAGCAGCATCTTGACATCATCTTTTAATTTGTTTACTTCTGAAACATCATTCGGATTAAAACCAATCATCTCACCATTGTCTTTATCATCTTTTCTCCCTCTAATTTGCAGCTCCTGATCTACTAAATAAACGTCTTCTGCATTTAGTTTTTCATCTAGTTTGGCAATTAGACCTATTCTGTCGTAATAATTTCTATAATTGGCTTCGGAAAGATATAGAATATTCCACTTTTCTATATTGGCATCGGCTGTTTGCTGTAATTCAGCCATCACCGATTCAATATCCTTTTTGTTAGTATCAAGTGTTACCACCAAAAGTCTTAAGTGCTTATATACTTCAAAACGCTTATTGATTTTCTGATTTAAATTAAAAAAAATGTTCTTGTTATTCAGGATATCATTCCCCAGAAAAGCCACGATTGTTATCTTATCTTCAAGTGTGTAGTCCTTATCATTTTTTGGCAATTCAAGTAATCTATACTCGAAGCGATCTACCGGTTTAAAATTATATTGCGCTTTCAAGAAAAATAACAAGGCTAGAACTGGCATAAAAAACAGTACTGCTAATAATAGATATTTCTTTGTTTGTTGTTTCATTTAGAACCTTATGAGTATAAAAAAGACGGTCGTCAAACCGTCTTCATTATATTTTATTTAAAAGAATTCATTAAAAATCTCTTGTTATGAAAGACGCTTTCATGAATTGGTAAATATAATCTCCTTCTACTAGTAGGATAAATGTTAAATAACATATCAGGAAAATTCCAGTCCATACTACAGATCTTCTAAACCATTTTTTTTCTCCATCCATATGCATGAATGCCCATGTTATATAATAAGCTTTATACAACGTTAAAATAATGAAGAACCAGTTTAACCACTTTAATCCAGTAATGTTATCTGCCATCATAAATTCTGGCTTTATGATACCAAAAAATACTTCTACTATAGTCACTACTGATAGTAGACCGAATACATACCAAATTTTTTGGATGTTGTTTTTAGGTTTTAATAAACCGAATAATATTGTTGATTCTTGATCGTGTCCCATGACTAACTTTAATCTTTTTTTAATTATACTAAGTAGAAGAATGTGAATACGAATACCCAAACTAAATCTACAAAGTGCCAATATAATCCTACTTTTTCAACCATTTCATAGTGACCTCTTCTTTCATAAGTCCCTAAAATAATATTGAAGAATATAATTATGTTAAAAACAATCCCAGAGAATACATGGAAACCGTGGAATCCAGTAATGAAGAAAAAGAAATCTGCGAATAACGGCTTTCCATATTCGTTCTCTAAGAGGTTAGCTCCAAAAACTACATTCTTCATATCTTTCAGTGCTTCAGCAGAATCTTCTCTACTTAACACAACTTTCTCATTATTAACAATCGTCTCTGTTTTTATGACAACGTTTGGATTCGCATTGAATGCTTTTACGATATCTGCTTTAGTATATTCCGGAAGTGGTGCTTCATTTACGAACCATAATCCGTTCTTGCTTTCATGCTGTACTCTATCTCCGTGAGCTGCATGACCATCAACTAAGTCATGAATAGAAACTCTTTCCTTTTTACTATCGGCCTTAACGAATTGTAAGACATTACCACCTTTAGTAATTACTGCTCCATTGTGTCCAGAGATAAAGTTTTTCCACTCCCAAGCCTGAGATCCTACGAACATGGCACCACCAATGATCGTTAAGAACATGTATAAAATTACTTTTTTCTGTTGCATTTTGTGACCAGCATCTACTGCTAACACCATCGTAACAGATGAGAAGATTAAGATAAATGTCATCAATGCCACGAAGTACATCGGATTATCTCCATGCATAAATGGGAAGTGATTGAATACTTCATCTGGCAATGGCCATGACTCAATAAACTTAAATCTCGAGAATGCGTAAGCGGTAATAAATCCTGAGAACGTTAATGCATCTGATAAAATGAAAAACCACATCATCATTTTACCATAACTGATACCAAATGGCTTTGGTTCTGTGATATCTACTGTGTGTGTTGCACCCATGTTTTTACTGTAGTTCTTTTAAAAATATTCTGTCAAAAATAATCAATTTTATGGTCTATAAAAATAGAAAAACAAAAAGAGTGCTATCCATAAAAAGTCTAAAAAATGCCAAAATGTTTCAGCTAGTTCAATACCAAGGGTTTGAGCTGCATTGTAGCGTTGTTTATAATGATTATAAATTACGACCAAAAGGCATATTATTGCTGCTGCGAGGTGCGCTATGTGAAGAAAAACGATCGCATAGATCATCGATGTGGTCACATTTGATCCGTCACCTGCGGGATAATAACCTGTTGAATCTCTTAATTGTTCAAACCCTTCAAACTGTAAATAACAGAAAACCAGTCCTAATACCAGCGTAATCAAAAGCCAAATCATCCCCATCGATCTTTGTTCTGCTCGGATAGCTTTTGTTGCCAGATAAAACGTAACACTGCTAATTAAAATCGCTATTGTACTCAGTAAAAATGCCTGAGGCAATTCAAAATCCTGAAGCCAATCTGGTCTTTTAGCACTTATAACATAAGAACTAATCAAAGCAAGAAAAGCCATGCTAAAGCTAATCATAGCAAACCATAGCATCATTTTTTTCGATCTCTCAATTCTTTCTCTTTCTGTTCCCTGAGTTAAATCCATAGTCTTATATATTTATCTACTATATAAATCAATTGAAGTAAGGTAATATAGGACACACTAGCCAACATCAGTTTTCTAGCAGTTTGTGGCTCTCTATCCTTAAAGAGTTTAATTGCATAATGCAGCATTCCTAACCCTAATATTACCAGTATTATCGCAGTCACAACAGAAATACTTAAGCGGCCTGTAAATCCGAATACCGGAATTACCGATGCCAGAATCGTCCAAATAGTATAAACAATTATTTGAACAGCTGTTGCTTTATCTCTTTTTCCTGTTGGAAGCATTAAAAAACCTCCTTTTTGATAGTCCTCATGTAAAAACCAACCAATAGCCCAAAAATGTGGGAATTGCCAAAAAAACTGAACAGCAAACAATGTTCCTGCCTCAATCCCAAAATCACCAGTAGCAGCAACCCATCCTAACATAAATGGAATCGCTCCTGGGAAAGCCCCCACAAAAACCGATAAGGGTGTTTTGGTTTTTAATGGTGTATATAAACTCACATACATGAAAATCGAAATCGCAGCAAACATGGCTGTTTTTGGATTGATCACATAGAGAATTAATATTCCTAAAACTGTTAATAATGACGCTATGATAAAAGCTCTATTCACAGTCATTCTTCCTGATGGTAATGGCCTCCCTTTGGTCCTGTCCATCAACGCATCTAAATCTTTTTCTATGATCTGATTATAGGCATTTGAGGCTCCTACCATACAGTAACCTCCAACGGCTAACATGAGTAATACTTGAACATCTATGGTATCGGCAGCTAAGAAATAACCTGCAATTGAAGAAAACACAACACTAACAGATAACCGTATCTTCGTTATCTCCTTAAATTCTGTTAAAAATGTATGTTTTATCGCTTCTGTTCGACTCAAAATGGACAAGTCTTTAAAATGACTGCAAAGATACTTTTTAAATGCTTGTTATGCAATGTAATTTGAATCTTAATTGTAGTTTTAACTGAATATACATTACCTTAGTAAAAAATCCTTATCATGAAAAAAATCATACCCCTTTACTGCTTGGTTGCCCTGTTATCTTTTAACGGATTTGCCCAAGAAAAAAAAGAAGTTGTCATTGAAACAACTCAGTTAAACGAAAATATCTACATGCTTAAAGGCCAGGGGGGTAATATTGGACTTTCAATAGGCGAAGATGGGATTTTCATGATAGACGATCAATTTGCGCGCCTAACTCCCAAGATTTTAGAGGCCATCAGAAACATATCTGACAAACCCATTAAATTTTTACTCAATACCCATTGGCATGGTGATCACACTGGAGGAAATGAAAACATGAGTAACGAAGGAGCTGTTATTGTTGCTCATGAAAATGTAAGAAAACGTATGAGCGTTGACCAATTTAATAAAGAAAGAAATAGAACTACCAAGGCTGCTCCTAAAGCAGCTTTGCCGGTCGTTACTTTTACTAAAGACATTATGTTTCACATGAATGGTGAAGACATTATGGTTTTCCATGTTCACCATGCGCATACTGATGGTGATGCTATGGTGTATTTTACAAAAAGTAATGTGTTGCATATGGGAGATACCTACTTTCAAGGAAAATTCCCCTATATAGACCTTTCTTCAGGGGGAAGTATAGACGGATATATTCAAGCACACAAAAAGGCTTTAATGCTAATAAACGACGACACTAAAATAATACCTGGGCATCGTAACTTATCGAACAAAAAAGAACTTCGCGAGTACGTAAAAATGTTAGAAGATATTACTTTAAAAATCAGAGTCAAGATTGCTGAAGGAAAAACTATAGAAGAAGTAAGTAAAGATGCTTCCATAACTAAAACCTACGAAGACCAAAAGTTTGCCAATTGGTTTATCAATGCTGAAACCATTAGAAGCACTATTTATAAAAGCCTGACAACGCATAAAAAGATGAAGTCTGAAAACGACAGATAATGTGTTTTCTAGAAGTCGAAATACCAGTTAAACAGGTCAGTTCTAAATCCGAAATTGATCCAGGTTGTATTGCTTTCAGACAAGGTATTTGTAGCAATTGACGGCTCAAATCTTCTATACGTTAGATTCGCAAACACTTTTAAATTGGTAGCTGGATTTACTAAATAACCCACCTGTAAATCTGCTATCAACACATTGGTTTTATTTCCTTGCAATAAAACTATTCCATTATCGGAAGGCCTATTGTCATTATCAAACAACACATTACTTCCGTAGTTAATATTGTCACTTACTCCGTCATCAATATCTAATCCGCGTTGCCCATAAATCAGTTTTGCCATTCCAAACCATCTTTTCTTTTGGTAATGAGCGATCCCAATTACCTCTCTAAAGTTCGCTCCCCATAAATGGGCCATTGGCTGATTATTATGACTATAATTCAGCAATAATTCATCATGAGAATAGGTATAAGGTCGAACCTGATTGTATTCAAATTGAAGATTCAGCTTATCAACACCAAATGCATTGTAGTATTTAGCGCCTAACTGATATCCTAATTTATTTTTCCAGCTATTATTTCCACCGAAAATATCCGAAGTAGAAAACTCATCAATAATTAATTGCGTGTAGACATTTACTTTGTCGTTAATTTTATATTTACCACTTAAACCAATCAAGGCATTACCTGCTCTTGATCCTGTAGAAAACTCAATCGCTCTATAGAAAATGATAGGATTTAAATAATTAAAATCAAATCCGCGATCATTCGATCTATCCCAAAGTACCGATTCGAAGAAACCTAAGTTTAAACGCTTAGTTGCATTCCAGCTTAAATAGTGATTCGCCATAAACTTAGTTGCAAAAGCCCCATTAATTGTTGCTTCTGGTCTTACATCTCTGAGTGAAGTCCAGGTGTTAGTATATTTAATCTTCCAAAAAGTCGTATTAAGCTTTAAGTATGGGTGGGGACTCGCCACGTCACTTAACAATAAAGAACGGTATCCGTCTCCAATAAAGTTTTTCCCGTGCCCTAACTGAATATTAAAGAATTCGTCTGGAGAATAGGACAAATATCCTTCTGCAATTGGATAATCGAAAGCATCTCCGTTAAAGTCTTTCCCGATACCTCTTCCCGGAACAATTCCTGGATTTCCTCCATCTGGACGAATACTAACAGCATAGGCGTTTACATAATCTGCAAATCTTCCCTGACTCTCATAAATAGTGGTCCAAAAATTTAACTTTTTACCCAAACCTCCTTGAATATTCACTGCTCTGGTATTATTGTAGGTATAGCTAAGTTCACTATCCAAATCTTTTCCTAACTGAAGATCGGCTACTACATCGACAGTAAACCAATACTTATCTTTTTGAAAGGCCACCAGATGTTCATCCCAAAACTTTCTTCCCCACCAACCCGATTTATTCTTGGACAGCTCTTTGTTCTTCTCTTCAAAATTATAATACTTAGTTGCTTCTGAATACAAATAGGGCTTATGACCTGTATGGGCATTGTTTCCTACAAGATTCATATTGGAATCAAAACGATTATAGCTTTGACACGTAAAAGGAATGGTTAGCTGGCTAATGAATTCTTTGTTATACTGAAACGTTTCCGTTTTGATTTCTTCATATTCGGTAGCTGCTTTTTCTAATTTATTTTCTGTTAGATCTGCGTCTTTTTTCTCCTGAATACTTCCTGGCTCTACCAAAGGAATCGCTAATGGAAACGAAAATTGCACATAGGTTTTTTTTCCATTTTGTGTAGCTGGTATTACCTTCGGAAAGGTTCCAAAAACTCGTTTTGCCTCTTCTTTCAGCTCTTCATAAACTGCATCGACATAGAGCACCTTAAACGTTCCGGTTGCATCTACTTCAAACAACACAACCAAATCTCCCGTGTAATTGTCTTTAGCAATCACATCAGGTATTTTAAAGTTTTGATAAACTAAATTTTGAAGTGTTAAATTGAAACAGCTTTTCAGATTAGCATACTCCTGATTTTCGCATTCGGGAAAAACTGGATATTTATCATATTTTGTATCTAAGGCCTCCTGAGCTTGTAAAACCACTACATTTAAAACCAACAACAAAATGATTACAACTTTCTTCTTCATACAGCACGAGTTGTTTTTAAGTGCTGAAAGATAAGACATTTTATATATAGAAATAAAAAAAATCCCGAACTATGTCGGGATTTTCCATATGACTCATCTATTGTTTCTAAATAATTACTCGATAATAAATTTAATTGGTAAAGAATATAATACATCAACAGGTTGCCCGTTTACTTTTCCTGGAACTACCTCTGGAAATAAACCTACAACTCTTCTCGTTTCATCTATTAAAGCTTTTTTAGCTCTAGGAGACATTTTCTTGGCATTTCTTCCTCTGATCATTGGCTTGATATCGACTACCTCCCCTTTCTTGTTAATTTTAAAGGTTACCATAATGGCTTGTTTTCCCGAGAGACCATGATCTGCTGCTTCTTCAGTATCGAATCTTCTTTGAATGATACGATCAATTTTAGATTGCATACACATGACTTTGTCTTCTGCATCTTCGCAACCTGGAAAAATTGGTTTCTCCTGAACAGATAGAATCGTAAATTTCTCTACTTCAGGGTCATCATCAAAAACAAGCACATCACTGGCATCAAAGTTTTTGCTAGTTCCTTCATCAGCATTAACCGTAAATTCCTGCTTTAGGTTATCGATCATTTGATTTTCATTTTCGACAACTTTAATTTCACTGGCTTGCTTCTTTTTACTTTCAGTGATAGGATCTTCAGTTTTCAAAACTTCAGGCTCTTCTAGCTTGTACTTTTTAATTGCTGCTGTATAAACTTCAGAGAGCTCTTCAGTCACAGGAGGCTCAACCTCCTTAATTTCAAATTTCGCTTCTACTACAAAATAGCAGAGCAATAACATTACAATCAGTCCAATTTGGAAGTGTGTCCGATTGTTTTTTTGTAAATTTACCTCGTGCTTTTTGACACGTTTCACATTGTGATTTGTTTTGTTTACATTCATAATAAAGGTTTTAATGTTATTGTTATGAATTAAATACAAATAGCATACCAAAAAAAATCCCGAACCTAGGTTCGGGATTTTGATTTAAATATTATCCTTATTACTTTCAATTATATTTTACTATTCCTAATTAACTTTAAACATTATCGGAACCATATAAGGGACTCTTACAAACTTATTTTCAACCACACCCGGCTTAAAGGTCGGTAGCATTTCGACAACTCTCACAGCCTCCTCTTCCAGAGCAATTTTTGCCTGGTTTCCTATTTTATCTAACATTCCATTTTTTATTAACGCTCGAACACGAACTACTTCCCCTTTTTCATCTACCTTAAAAAGAACATAAATTGTGATTTTTACATCAGGAACATCATATTTATAGGCTATTTCAGTATTAAAATTATTAGCAATTAACGTGTCTATCTTTTCTCTCATACATTTTAATGAAAAGTCTGATTCACATCCCTTAAAAACTGGAGGACGATAAAGCGTCGTAAGAACTGAAGCCTCTTCTTCAGAAAAATCAATTGACATGATAAGCATTACTTCTGTTGCTTTATTATTTTCAATTGATGGTTTCATTTTGGGAATCTTACTTAACACATTACTTACTTTTTTTTCTAAAACGAGATTCTCAATATTAATACTTGCAAAGGAGACCCTTCCTTTCTTATCAACCTCAATCTTAATTTCAAATACTTTTATACTATCTGGCAATTTTATTTTTAATTCTTTATAAGATATGCCTTCTTTTAACAAAGCATTTAAGTAGCTATTGAAACATTGTTTGGTTTCCTCAATTGTTTGAGTTTTTTTACATTGTTTAAGAACCGGAAAAGAAATTAGAATTTCACTCTGACTTTTTGCCGAAAAAAAAATAACGAAGAAAAGTAACAATAGATTTTTCATAGGTTAATTTATAAAGTACTCAAAAATAAAAAATCCCGAGCGTTTACTCGGGATCCTAAATATTCTTAAAAGTAATTAGTCTGTTACGACGAATTTAATTGGCACCATGTAAGGCACAATTACGGCTTTTCCTCTTTGTTTACCAGGCTTAAACTTCGGTAATAATCCTATAACTCTTTTGGCCTCGTTCTCTAAAGCTTTTTTCGCTTTAGGCGACATTGTTTTTGCACTTTTACCTCTTACTGCTGGACGGATATTAGACACTTTTCCGTCTTTTCCGATTTTAAAGGCTACATAAATAGTTTGCTTTCCTTCTAAGTCATAATCTGTAGCAATTTCTGTATCAAACTTTCTGTTGATGATCTTATCGATCTTTTCTTGCATACATTTTTCTTTATTAGGAGCACTTTCACATCCTGGGAATATTGGTTTATCTTGAAGCACAGCAAAAGGAACCTCAACATCTACCTCTTCTTCTTCTACTTCTACATCTTCAGGAATAACGATTTCTGCTTCCTGATCTACCTCTGCATCTTGAATAATAGTTTCTGGAACCTCTTCCTCATCATCTACTACCTCAATTACTTCTGGCGCTGCAGGTGGTGGAGGTGGTGGTGGAGGTGGTTTGATATCATCAAGCATTGGTACTTCTTCATCTAGGTCATCAAGAATATTTAACGCCTGAACATCTGTATCTACTTTTTCATATTGCTTCCAGTTAATAACAAGATAGGTAACAAGCAACATGGCAATCAAACCTATCTGAAGATAAGTTGGACTATTTCTTCTAATATCCGCTTTGGGATTTTTCTTTGGTTCCATGACTCAAACTTTTTAAGATTCGCTAAGATATATATTTATTGCAAAATATAACAACTTATTTTTTAATTTAACTTGGGTTTTTTCATCAAAAACCACTTACAAAATACTACAGCAAAAATTATTCCAAGAGTGTTCGCCAACACATCAAAATAATCTGCACTTCGAAATTCGGTTAAGCTTGCTTGTAAAAGTTCAACCAAAACACCATATAAAAAAGCGAGTAGTATTGCAGATTTTGTCGCTTTTGTAAACTGCCAGTTTTTAGATCTTTTAAAATACAAAAACCATAAAACTGTGAGTATAAAATAAACTCCTAAATGAGCTAGTTTATCTGGGCTGTAAACGATATCTACTTTAGGAAAACTGGAAGGATTAGCAAAGCTTAACACTGCTATTAATACCGTCCAGAAAATCGCCCCTAAAAGATACTTGTGTTTAAGCACCTACTAATTCCTTGTAAGCCTCTACGCTTAATAAATCTTCTAGTTGAGACAGATCATCCATTTTTACTTTAATCATCCATCCGTCACCATAAGGATCTGAGTTTACCTTTTCTGGCTCGTCTTCTAAAGACTCATTGAATTCTGCAACTTCTCCAGAAACTGGCATAAATAAATCTGAAACTGTTTTTACTGCTTCTACTGTTCCAAAAACCTCTTCCTGATCTAATGTTTCGTCAAGTGTATCAACTTCAACATAAACAATATCACCTAACTCTTTTTGAGCAAAATCGGTGATTCCTATTATCGCAACATCGCCTTCTACTCTAATCCACTCGTGATCTTTAGTGTACTTTAATTCTTCTGGAAAATTCATATTTATATTATTATATGTTTGACAAATGTATATTTTAAGTTTTACTTTTCAAATAGTAGTTTGAGCCTATTTTAAAACAACAAAAGAGATTAAACATAATTCATCCCTTTTGTTAGATATATAAATGTGTTTTTCGTCTTAGTTCCCGAAGTTATAACGTAAGGTTAACCCAGAACGAATAGTTGTTTGCGGGAACGTAGTCGATATAACTGCATCTGAGAATGTATAGTCAAAGAAGAAGATTGCTGTAAGGTTTTGGCTTAAAGCATAATCTGATGTTAACTTAATATTCCAGATATTTTGTCCAGCTGTAATCTGGTTGTTATCCAAGTCAAGATACCTGATAATTGTCTTATTGTTTCTTAATCCTAAATCGGCCTTCATATTTAAATCACCTTTAATGGTTCTTGATTTACCTCCTAAACGTGTTTTAAACTTTAAATCTTTTATCCTGTAACCCAACCCAACAATATATTCCTGACCTTGAATCTCTGTCAATAAGTTATTGTCGAAACTTAATGATAATGCTCGATCTCTTTTTACCTCAGTACTGATTCTAATCGAGTTTTTCATTTCAAAATCTAACTTAACCAGCGGACTGAATTGCTCTGTTAAATTCACATTAGAAAACAACACATCACTCTTATAATTTCCTGCCTGATCTAATACATTAGGGTTTTGTGCATCGTAATCCAAATCAGGGTCAAATGCCACGAAATCTAGGTTAGTATTATAATTGTTAATCGTATAGTTAGATCGATATCCATGAATTATAGAGAAACGCTTAAAGTGCTTTTTAAAGAACTTGGTTCTCATTAAACCAGTATATTTAATTTGCCAATTTGGTAGTGGGATATCTCTAAATGCACCTAACTTAACTTTATCACCACTCTGACCAGAGTAAGCTGATAAGAATGCTGGCAACAAAACTCTCTGACTTGTCTTCCCGAAACCTTTAGGGAATCCTTCTGTATCGATATTAGCAGGATTGGTTAAATCAACTCCATTCTCCTGAGCTAACCTGTTAGCAACAGTCAATCTGTTTTCTCTAAAGTTATCAAATGCTTGTGAACTGTTCTCATCACTTTTGCTGAATGCTGTTCGTAACAAGAAAGCAGACACACTAAAGTTTCCGTAGGTGTTTGGCGTTAAAGAACGGTACTGTCCATTTAATCCGCTAGTGTCAAAATTCTCTACTATGAAGTTTTCAGCATAATTCTTAGCTTCTATTCTATTCGCAGTAATATCAATCTTTAAATCTTTTAATGGTTCAATATTAGCTGTAATACTCAGCTGCTTATTATTGGTTTGTGTATACTGCTCATTGAATTGATCATATAGGGTTAACCAACCTTTTCTTGCTGCTTCATATCTTATATCGGCCTGACTACCAAAGGTAAATCCGAAACTAGGCTTTAATGTCCCTATAAATCCTACATCGTTAGTGTATCCTGGCACATAAGTACCATTGGTTTCTGTATAATTAGCCTGAATCTTTTTGATACTTGTTACGACGTCATACATTACATTGTATGCGTGGTTTCCAAATGTGTTTTTAGGCTTCTTCTTTTTCTTCTTTTTAGCATCTGCATTTGCTGCTGCAGGAGGTGGCGGTTGATTGCCTTTTTCTGGACGTGCTTTGGCTTGTGCCTTACTCTTCTTGGTGATCGGTTTTTTCTTAAACTTCAGATAACGATATAACTTTTTCATATCGAAAGAAGTATTAAGCGTATGCTTATTCGCATTTTGAATTGAATTCCCCAGATTTGCCGTTTGTGGTAAACCAGTAATTGGATCAACAATTACAACACCGTTATCGTCAGTTAACTGAACACTCGCCAATAAGTCAGAACCTTTTTGCCATTGGAAATCTCCACTATACTGGTAATTTGCTTTTACGAAACCAAAGACAGGAATCTTACTGATTGGTAATTCATAATTTATCAGAAGATTTTGAGAATGACGGTTAGGATCTCCTACATCGAAGAAACCATCCCAAACCCCTAATTCTGTACTAGCTGTTCCGTCTGGATTAAAATAGTTTCTAACAATATTATTGTTGGACGCAGAGAATTGTATCTGTAAAGATTTCGTCAGGTTATAATTTACTGTATACTGCCAATCAAACAAGTAGTTCCTTTTGAACAATTCTGGAAGGCCAATTCCTAAATTCTCAACTTCTCTAAAACGTTGTTTATTGAATTGTCTATTATAATTTGAAGAAATCGCAATCGAGTTTGGCAATAAATTAAAATTAAAGTCTTTTAATAAATCAAAGTATTTACTCTTACTTAAGAACTTCACATTCTTTAGAGGCTCTAAAGTTATTGGTTCAAAAGTATGGTTATACGTTGCCCCAGCCTGCACTGTTTGATTCAAGAAGTTCTCCAATTCAAAATCGTGGTGTTCTTCCTGATTAAATGAGTAATTAAATGTAAAGTTTTCTATATCATAGAATCTAGGCTTCGCTTCACCTGTTCTGTTCTTCCTCACTCCAATGAAGTTGATACTTTTTCTTTTCGTATAATCTATAGCTTGACTTTCGACTCTATCTCTTTCAGCAGGGTCTGTAATGGCGTCTAATCGATCCTGAAGTGGAATGTCCTGGAATTCTGGATCATATTCAGGAGTAATTAAAGTTTCACTTTGCCCGTAGTTAAACGGTAATTGAATTCCCCATTTCTTCGGAAGTAACTGACCTAAATTAATATTGGTTACTACATCATATTGTTTTAAATCTTCACGACTTCTTTCGTTGGCACTTTGCTCTAATGTTCCGAAACCAATTGTACTTCTTCTACCGGTAGCAGAAATCGTAGCAAAATCGGCAATATTAGCATCAGCACTCAACAAAGCTGCCCATCCACCTTCGCTATCCATATCAGACAAACGAAGTTCGTTAAACCAAACTTCACCACAAATGTCACCAGTACCACTATTTTTCACCCCAACCATTAAGGTACGTACTCTACCAAAGTTAGGATTACCAACAATACCTATTCTTAATCTGTTGTCGTTAGATCCTAGATCTTGTTCATTGAAGAAGGTCAACACCGTAGGATCACCAGTTGCGGCCACCAGGGATTTAGCTCTTTGTAATAGGGTTAAATCTAAATTCAAATCATTTTCAGGTGGCCAGATAGCTGTTGCTGAAGTAGCACCAAATGGCGTTACATTTAATGGCACTTCAATTTGGTAGAAGTTATTTGTGTAATCGTTACCCAGTCGAATAAAAGCAACCATCTCCCCATCATTCAAGATAGGTTCATTTGGTAATTGTTCGGCGTGTAAGAACATCCTTAATCGTTTGAACTGACGCATGTCTACATCTACATTCTTGAATACTGCTCTGGAGTCATTTTGTTCTAAATCACAAACACGTAAAGATAACGATTGCTCGTTTTGTCTGACTACTGTATTGTTATTTTGTAATTCTTCACGTTCTACTCCAGGAGGTAACACATAAGGAATAGGTGTTCTGTTTTCGTTTTCTAAAATATTAACAGCTCCTACTTCAAATGTCGTTCCATCATCATCTGGGTTAGGATCTAAATCATCTAAAGTTTGTAAATAACGTCTCCAATCTCCTCTTACTAATTCTAAGGTACCAAAACGAAGTGTTACTGGCTGGGTAAATCCAGTAAGATACATACGCATAAAACGAATCGACCTAAAATCTGAAATACCATTTACAGCAGTAGCGAACTCTGTTACTGGAACTCTGAACTGCACCCAGTGAACTTGCTGAACATCATTGTTCGGTAAAGTAACGTTTCTAGTAAATTCATCTTTAATAAATGGGTGTGTTCCTACTCCCATACCATCTTCGATAGGAATCTCATATTCGAAATAACTATCGATGGTGTTCATCGTATTATCACGGTTAATATCTTCTACATCTGGTTGCGTAGTAGACCCTCTATTGGTATCTGTAAACTCTATTGGAGAGTTCCCCTGTGTACCATTATATTGTCTATAACGCTCTAAGATATTACCATCTGTATTTAAGAAATACCTGTAGTTATCCCCCGCTGGATCTGTTGGATTAATTCCTGCTGCGTTTTGATAAAACAAGGCTTCGTTATCATCTAATAACCCATCTAAACCTCTATCTTGATTGGCTCTTTCTGCATCACCTGTAGAATCAAAAGCATAAATTAATGATTGATTCGTAGGTACTTTACCCCAATTCGTCTGAGTAGTATTTACAGGCTCTTCCAGACTACGGTCGGTTTGTAATCCATTCTCATACAATTTTCTACCATCCTTCATGACATCTTCAGAAATACTACCTAAGTTGATCATTAATCTTCCTCCAACCGGGTTAGTTGGACCTGGAATATTTGGATCATCATTATTGGCATTTGCAATGAATGGATCTTGTAACCAGAACTCAATAAATTCTACATTCGATTGCTCAAAATCTGTAGAAGTTAATTGTCTTGAAATTCCTCCCCAGGTTTGTCCTAAACCGGAAGTAGTTGTAAAGTCTGCTACAGTAGCATCATTATATTCCCCTCTTTCTTGAGGATAGTAAGTCATGTCTAAAGGAAAGAGAACTGCTTGTTGTCCCTGAACAATATCTTGTTGTGGGAATAATTCGTTTATAGCAATCCTTCTTGTTTGTAAGTAAGAAATATCATTAACATCGATATCACCGGGCGCCTGGTTATTATAGAAAACCGGGTCGATACTATACCAGTTTAATTTCGCACGTCCGAATCCAGCAGCTAAGATATCATTCGCTATTTCACCTCCAAGACCAATTGGTGCACTGGATAAATTCCATGATAATGGCGATCTGATATCGACACTTGTTTGTGATCCTTCAAAATCATCTATATAAGTGGTAATTTCCCCATTTAATTCGGTAATCTTAGGCGCTCCTGGTTTTAATACCGCAATCTCTCCACGAACAGAAAGGTTAGAAGGAGCATCGGTATCAATATTAGGTAATTTGTTTACTAATCTTGTTAAGAATGGTAATTCAGTTGAATAGTTACCGTTAATTCCGAAGATCGAATTATTGATTGGCTCTGAACCTAAATTTGATTTCTGAGTTAGCGGTCTTTCGTTTAAGTTCAAGAATGTAGCCCCTAATAAGAAGTTTTCGTTGAATTGGTGTTCTACGTTAATTCCTGTAAATCGTTTGTTTTGCTGACCAAATACTGCATTGTTCTCTACAGACACTTCAATAGGAATATTAGAAGCTTGTAAAGAAGGGTCTAAAATCTGTACACGACCTAATTGATAGTTTACGGTGTAATCAATTCCTTCAATTAATAATCTTCCACCTGCCGTTACTTTTACAGAACCTCTTGGTACATTAAATGCTCCAATTGGAATACCATCTCCTCCACTTCCCTTATACTTTCCTCGAATCTGGAATTTATTTTTTTGAGCATCGTCTAAGGCAGCTGTTTTCGTAGTCGAATACATTTTGTCATAAACGTATTTTTCAACATTTGGATTGTTAAAATATGTTGCTGGATTTTCATAAATTGCTCCTGATGTCCCATCTTCTATTTTATCAAAAAGGTGTCTACCAAAAGGTTCTACCGTGGTAAAGATGATGTTTCCGTTTTGTGGATCAACTGTGATTCCTGGATAAAAATCGAAGAATCCATCTCCTTCAGGTTGCGGATCGTTATTCAGGTTTAATTTATCCAGATTGAATACTTGTATTAATGGTGTTAAATCAACATCTTGTGGCAAAGTTGTTCCTGGCTCAGGCTCAATATAGTTTAATGGAGCTGGGTCTGTCCAGAGGATATTTAATCTAAAGTCTTCACTAGTTAGCTGGTAAGCTCCAAGCGCATAGATGTTTTTCATCATTAAGTCCCAGATCGGTTCGTCTACATTGGTAATGGGACTCTTCAACATCTTCAATACTAAAGCCTGATTGGTTACTGTATCATTCCCAGAAGAATTATCAATACTTGTAGCATCCACACCATCGTTGGCAAATTCTCCTACCTGGTATACTTGCCCACCTACTGTGAACTGATACGCAACGGCTAATACTTCGTCGTTACTTAATCTTTGGTTTAATGAGATATATCCTAAATCTGGCTCATAAGAATATTCATTAGGTTGTAATTTTCTGGCACTTTCTAAAGTTCCGTAGTCAACTCCTTCTGCTACTTCATTCGCTAAAACTCCAAAACCTAATTGAACTGTTGCGATATCACGAATTGAATTCGTTAAAATCGATCCAGCACTAATAGCTCCCGGATCTAAATCGTTATTACTGTTATCTGGAAAAGCTCCTGCGGCAGCATTATAGAACGACCCTGGTAAAGAAGGTGCATCGTTTAATCCGACTTTAGTTGGATCTGATTCTCCTAAATCCTGAAGTGCTACAACATTTCTGATATTATCTGTTGAGTTATTTCTATTCGTTACCCAAACTTCGATACGTGTAATCTGGAGTCCTCCATTATTGATGAACGGATAATTTGCTAATGCAATATCATAACGATCTCTAAAGTATTGAGCAAGAAAGAAGTGTCGATCTTCATCATAATCCAATCCAAATATTTCAAATTCTTCAACTGTTCCTCCTCCTTGAGCTGTTACAGTTCTAGTTTGGGAACGTTGCTCAGAGAATACACCTGTCACTCTTGTTTTTCCGAATTGTAATTCAGTTTTAAATCCGAATAAACTTTGCGCTCCAGTAATTAAGGAACTATTTAATGGCATACTAACGTTACCCACTTCTATTTTCTGAAGTATATCGTCTTCTGTTGGTGTGTATTCTAATTTAAATAAGTTTTGGAAATCGAAGGTTGATTCAGTATCAAAGTTTGCTGTTACTTGCATTCGTGTACCAATCTTACCCAAAAGACTTAAACTGATTCGTTGGTCGAAATCGAAACTAAAATTTCTTCTGTTTTGAGGCGAAAAGGCTGGGTTGTCTTGTTTGGTTAGCAAAACCCCTAAATCCATTTCTATCGAACCTTGCGGGATTAACTCAATAGTATTTCCTCCAAAAATTGATTCAAAAAAACCTGAGTTTACATAGAATTCGGGAAGGATATTTTTTCTCAAATCTTCAGAACCATCCTTTTTTCCTTCTACGGCATCAACTTTCTGTTTGTAATATTCTCGGATACTTCCTGCCAGAATTAATCTCTCATATTCTTCAGGAGTAAGTATAACAGGATAATTGATATTAAAATCTCCTACAGATTCGATATACACATAACGATCTATTAATGGATCGTATTCATATCGTTCTGCAATACTAGGTGGATTAGGCAGTTCCAACCTACCTAAATTATATCCCGTTTGAGTTGAATCTTGTACTTCGGTTTCCTGAGCCTGAATGAACAGACTAAACAACAAAATAAAACCTAAAGTTATGCCCCTTTTATAACTATTCAATCTAATTGTATTCAAAACAATTATAACTTTTTTAATGCTTGTTTAATGATAGACTCAACATCCAAATCTGGTGAATCTTTTACTATTAAATCGCAAACTTTTTCAGCTTGCTTGCGGTTAAAACCTAAAACCTCCAAAGCAGATAACGCTTCTTCTTTATTTGTATTGCCCGAAGGTACAGAAACTTCGTCAATATCATAGATTTTTAAGATTTTATCCTTCAAATCTAAAATCACTTGTTGTGCTGTTTTTGCTCCAATCCCTTTAACTGATTGGATGGTTGAAACATCATTAGCAGCAATTGCATCTCGAATTTGTTTAGGGGTTAACGAAGACAACATTGTTCTAGCTGTACTGGCTCCAACCCCTTTAACAGAAATTAATA
>JABSPN010000110.1 GCA_013214425.1 Flavobacteriaceae bacterium
TTATTTGTATGTTTGTTTATCAAAAAATTGAGATGGCTGGAAATACATTTGGTCGCATTTTTAGACTAACCACTTTTGGTGAATCACACGGTAAAGCATTAGGAGGAGTAATCGATGGATGTCCTTCAGGAATTGAATTAGATTTGGAAGCAATTCAAACCGATTTAAACCGAAGGAAACCTGGGCAATCCAATATTGTCACCCAACGTAAAGAACCAGATGAAGTGGAATTCTATTCTGGTATTTTTGAAGGAAAAACTACAGGGACTCCAATTGGATTTGCAATTCACAACACCAATCAAAAATCGCATGATTATTCTCATATAAAAGAGAGTTACAGACCTTCACATGCCGACTATGTTTTTGAACAGAAATATGGCTTTAGAGATTATAGAGGAGGAGGAAGAAGTTCTGCAAGAGAGACAGCCAGTCGTGTTGTTGCTGGTGCTATAGCCAAACAATTACTGAAAAATATTAAAATAAATGCCTTTGTTTCGTCAGTTGGTGACCTCTCTGTAGACAACGATTATACGACTTTCGATTTTTCTAATATTGAAAAGAATCCTGTTCGTTGTCCTGATTTAGTTAAAGCTACCGAGATGGAAGCTTTAATAAAAGAGATACGTAAAGAAGGAGATACTATTGGTGGAGTTGTAACCTGTGTGATTCAGAATGTACCAGTTGGATTAGGAGAGCCTGTTTTTGATAAATTACATGCTGAGTTAGGTAAGGCGATGTTGTCGATCAATGCAGTAAAAGGATTTGAATACGGAAGTGGTTTTTCAGGAGCCAAACTAAAAGGTTCTCAGCACAATGATTTGTTTAATCAAGACGGAACAACCAAGACCAATCTTTCCGGAGGAATACAGGGAGGAATTAGTAATGGAATGGATATTTACTTTGATGTTGCATTTAAGCCAGTAGCAACTATTATGCAAGATCAGGAAACAATAGATAAAGAAGGAAATATCGTGACCATGCAAGGTAAAGGAAGACATGATCCCTGTGTTGTTCCCAGAGCAGTGCCTATCGTAGAAGCCATGGCAGCCTTGGTTTTAGCAGATTATATGTTAATCGCTAGAACGAATCAAATTTAATTGTAACTTAGGAAAGTTTATAAAAATAATAAATGAAGAAAATCGCATTACATTGGAGAATTTTAATTGGAATGGGCTTAGGTGTAGTATTTGCACTTATCATGACAAATTTTGATTTTGGTAAAGAATTTATTCAGGATTGGATAAAACCATTTGGTAAGATGTTTATAAAATCTTTAAAATTAATAGCCATCCCTTTAATATTGGCAGCTTTAATAAAAGGAGTTTCAGATTTAAAAGACATCTCTAAGCTATCTAAAATGGGAGGGCGTACGATTATAACCTACTTGATCACTACAGTCATTGCTGTTTCGTTAGGTTTAATTGTAGTAAATACTATTGCCCCAGGTAAATTCATTGATGATAATACACGACAAGAACTTATTACTAATAATCAAGATGCTGCGAACAGTAAAATTATTGCGGCTAATGCTAGGGAAGATTTAGGGCCATTGCAAGCTCTAGAAGATATAGTCCCTGATAATATTTTTAAAGCTTCTAGTGATAATGGCAACATGCTTCAGGTAATTTTCTTTGCTGTGTTTTTTGCGTTAGCACTTATTTTACTTCCTGAAGAAAAGGGGAAGCCTGTTAAGGACTTCTTTGATTCTTTAAATGAAGTCATACTTAAAATGGTTGATCTCATTATGTTAGCAGCTCCATACGGTGTTTTTGCCTTATTAGCAGCTTTAATAGCTGAGTCACCAAGTCTAGCATTATTTAAGGCCTTAAGTATGTATGCGCTTTCAGTTGTTACTGGATTGGTATTAATGGTAGGAGTGTATATGCTAATTGTTTCAGTGTTCACAAAGAAAAACCCATTTTGGTTTATTAGTAAGATATCTCCAGCACAATTATTGGCGTTTTCAACCAGTTCAAGTGCAGCAACTTTGCCAGTTACAATGGAAAGAGTGACGGAACATATTGGAGTTGATGAAGAAGTAACAAGTTTCGTATTACCAATAGGTGCAACAATTAATATGGATGGAACGAGTTTGTATCAAGCTGTAGCCGCGGTATTTATTGCTCAGGCATTTGGTATGGAATTAGATTTTGCTACTCAAGTTGGAATCATTGCAACTGCAACTCTTGCCTCGATAGGATCAGCTGCGGTTCCAGGTGCTGGTATGGTTATGTTAGTAGGGGTGTTAGGTTATGCTGGTATTCCAGAAGCAGGCTTAGCATTGATATTTGCAGTAGACAGACCTTTAGATATGTGTAGAACGGTGATTAATGTTACGGGAGATGCTGCTGTTTCTATGGTTGTTGGTAAATCAGTAGGTAAATTAGGCGATCCAGAAGTAAAAAACTGGGACGATCATTATAATAAAGAAGAAAACTAACCTAAACTTTCAGTCAGAAAATGAATATCTGTTTCATAATGTATCCTTGGGAGAAAGTGGATCCCAAAAATGACAGTACTTTAGCACTTATTCATGAATGTGTAAAACGTGGACATAAAGTGGCCATGGCTACTCCTGCCAATCTAACCATTCGAAATAGTATTGCTTACGGTTTCTGTAATGTAATTACTAATAAGGAAGGAATATCCAGATCGGCTAGTTCCTTTTACAAATCGGCTACTCTTAAGGAAAAAATGTTGCCTTTAGCAGCTTTTGATGTGATTTTTATGCGTGCAAATCCGCCTTTAGATCCTATCGTACTAAATTTTCTGGATTCTGTTAAGGATGATGTGTTTATTGTAAACAGCATTGAAGGATTAAGAGAAGCAAATAACAAGATTTATACCGCTGTATTCGACGATCCTAATAATGAGATCATTCCAGTAACGCATGTATCGAAAAACAAAGAATATCTAAAGAAAACTATCAAGGAGTCTGAGCAAGATAAAATGATTATGAAGCCATTAAACGGCTTTGGAGGTTCAGGAGTGATCATGCTAGAAAAATCGGCTTTATCAAATATTAGTTCACTTTTAGATTTCTATATAGACAACAAAGATGGATCGAGTAATTACGTGATTCTTCAGGAGTATATTGAAGGGGCAGATGAAGGAGATGTTAGAATATTAATCCTGAACGGAACACCAATTGGTGCCATGAAACGTGTGCCAGGAGAAGAAGATCACCGTTCTAATGTGACAGCTGGAGGAACAGTTGTCAAACATAAACTAACGAAGAAAGAGAAGGAGCTATGCGATCGTATTGGACCTAAACTTGTGAAAGATGGTCTATTTTTCGTTGGTATTGACGTAATTAATGGGAAGTTGGTCGAAGTTAATGTAATGAGCCCAGGCGGTATTACTTATATTAACAAAGTAGCTAAAATCAGACTTCAGGAGAAAGTAATCAATGCTTTAGAACGTGAAGTTGATCAGAGAAACAAAAGAATTGAGCGTAAAGCTATGTTAAAGAATTCGCTTAATGATTAAGCTGTCTGTAGACGATATCATTTCAAAAATTAATGCTGAAGAATGCTTTGAAGCAGTTTCAGAAGACTATTCATTTACTATAAAAATAGAAGAATACGTTCCATACGTATGCGGAGCTGTTCATGATGGACATCAATTCAGAAGTGAATTATGGAAGAATTGTTTTCATGCCGAATATGAGCGTTGGTATGAAGAAGATCCTAATACAAAGGAAATGATTCAGTCATATCCCATTGTAATTGCAGGTTGTGATTCTCGTTTTGAATACGATTTAAACAGGCATCCTGACACAGCTATTTATAATGACGCTTGGGGAAAACAATTGTGGAAATTTCCTCTTTCAGAAGAAGTTAGATCTAAAAGCTTAAAGAAACACTTTAATTTTTATAAAGTAGTTAAGGCTTTGATGAATAAGTTGGAATCATTGTTTCAGCAATGTGTGGTGTATGATATGCATTCTTATAATTGGAAACGTTGGGATAGATCCGTTCCGACATGGAATTTAGGTACAGCCAATGTAGATCAAGAACGGTTTTCAGAAGTTATTGAAGCTTGGCGACAATCCCTTTCGGAGATGCAATTACCTAACGGAATAGTTTCTGATGCTAAGATTAACGATACTTTTCAAGGGAATGGTTATTTCTTAAAGTTTATTACCGAAAACACCCAAAACACCCTGGTTTTGGCAACCGAAGTAAAAAAGATATATTGCGACGAAAACAAGCAAATTACGTATCCTGAAGTGGTTCATGCGATTGAAAATGAATTAAAAACAAGATTGAAAGCCCACGCTAAGGCTTATTGTATACGATAAATGTTGGTAGACTACGATAAATATCAAGCTGTATTGGATATTGATGCAAATATCAATAGACTCGTTCGTAAGATTGAGTTGTTGTCGTATGTCAACCCTTTGAATATAGCCAAAGCCCGAAAAGAGTTTTTTGCATCTAAATTCACCGAAAATCCTTCATTCAAGTATCCTAAAATTGATTTTAATCCGTATAAATTGCAGCGCTTGTTTTTTAGTCAGCGTTTGGAGCGTATTAAAGACGAGCGTATTCAGAAGGTTTATGAGGATATTATTTATGAATACTCCGGATTAATTCAATGTATTGAGACGATTGGAGAAGGCGATAAATTTTATTATAATTGTTTACGTTCCTTCGGAACACCCAACGAAAAGGATGTAAAAAACGCAGAGTTTATCCTGCATTTTGATGATGACCCAGAGGATGAAACCATGATTCCGCATTACAATACTGCTGAAGCGGTGGAGTATTTTAAGGAATTTTCTAAGCTATTTGATTTTGAATACCATATTAAGACTTCTAATAAGATGTCGGCATCTGCTATGGTGTTGAATAATCAGAAGACGATGGTGTTAAGAAAGAATAATTTGTACAGTCAGAATGAGTTAGAAACCCTAGCTAATCATGAGATTGGTGTACATTTGGTTACGACATTTAATGGATTAAATCACCCGTTAAAAATCTTTTCTCACGGATTCCCGAAAAATGTCGAAACTCAAGAGGGATTAGCGGTATTTAGTGAATACATGTCGGGTTGCCTAACCTTAAAGCGTCTTAAAGAGTTGTCGTATCGTGTTATAGCTATCGATTCATTGTCGAAAGGATATGATTTTGCAGGCACTTTTGATGTCTTATACAGTCAGTTTAAGTTAGATAAGAAAACAGCCTTTAACATTACCTTACGAGCCCATAGAGGAGGAGGTTTTACAAAAGATTATCTGTATTTGACTGGCTTAAAGAAAATCTACAAGCACTATAAACAAGATAAATCCTTAGACAACCTGTTAACAGGAAAGGTCTCTTTAAAATATTTAGCTGAAATAGAGCATCTACAAGAGTTAGGTTTAGCGAATACGATTAAGTATAACAATCCAGCCTACGAAGCCAATAAGAATACCAATCCAACAGTAGATTTTATCCTAGAAAGCTTAAAATAAGCAATTTAATCTTCGTTTACATATTTGACTTTCATAGTATTTGTTAGTATATTTGAGAAAACAACTGACTAAAATAAACCTAACTATGAAAAAACTAATTAGTTCAATTTTCCTATTGCTTCAATTCTGGAGCGGATATTCTCAATGCCCAACTCAAGATGTTGTTTTTACAACCCAAGCAGAGGTAGATGCCTTTGTTGCTGCTTATTCAGGTGTATGTTCTGATATTCCAGTATCAATTACATTAAGAAGAGCTTGGGGAGGTAGTAATTCAGTAAATGATATTACTGGGCTGAATTTTATTACTTCTATTGCTGGGGATTTTTATATACATGCAAATTCGATGCTTACAATGCCTGAATTTGATAATTTGACTTCAATAGGAGGCAGACTTTCTTTTGAAAATTCAAACACATTTGATGTGATCACTGGATTTAATAATTTAACATATGTAGGAGGAATTTCTATGTGGGAAGTTTGTGGTAGTCCTGATCCAATATGTAATACACCTTGGCCATGGTTTTCTGTAGATGGCTTTAATGCTCTAGAAGAAGTAGGAAGCTTGGGAATGGGGTTTGCCGTTTCAGGAATTTCTAGTGTTAATGGTTTTGCTAATTTAACAACCATTCAAGGAGGTTTAACATTAGGTACGGGAACTTATACCGGCTTTTCGTCATTAACTTCAATAGTAGGAGGTGTTAGAATCGGCGGAAGATCAATGTACGGGAATACGAGTAATATAGAATCCCTAGATGCGTTTAATAGTGTGGAAACAGTAGGGGGTGATTTTAGTTTCATTAATTCAAGAGCTATTACGGGTTTTGATGGACTGCAAAGTATAGGAGGTTCTTTGATAATAGAAACTTTTTCAAATCAAATTGATGGAGGGGCTCCTTTTATAACCACCCCTTTTTCTTGTTTTAATTCTTTGTTGAGTATTGAGGGTGATCTTAGTTTGCTTGGGACCAATTACACTAGGATTCATCTTAATTCTGTCCAAACTATAGGTGGAGATTTTACATCATTACCTCCTTATTATGATATTGATAATGATTTGGTTGAGTTGCAATTTAATAACTTGGTTTCAATCAATGGAAATTTTCGTGTCGAAGGTGGAGATGAGTTCGAAGTAGATAACTTTACATTTAATTCTTTACAAAATGTCAATGGAAACTTGATTATTAATTCAGGTTTTACACTTGGGTTAGGTACAATAAATTTTCCGAGTTTGGAACTTGTAAATGGAGATCTAGAAATGACTTTTCTTTATGAATTTATGGTCCCAGTCAATTTTAATCTGAACTCAATCAATTCTGTCTCAGGTGCTCTCAAATTAGTAAACTTTGGAACTGGTCAAACTGATTTAAGCGAGTTTTCTAATTTAACTCAACTCTCAGGTATTCACATTGACAAGTATACTACTCTTGAAAATTTGGATGGTTTGAGTAATATTAATTCTGGCTTATTAAATAACCTTGTTTTAATTAATAATCCTCAATTAGCATTATGTGATTATATACCAATTTGTGAGTATTTAGGTTCGGGTGGACTCTATACAATCTATAACAACGCGACGGGTTGTTCTAACTATAACGAAATTTCTACTAATTGTAACCTTAATCGTATAAGAGGGAATATAAAATATGATTTTGATTCTAATGGATGTTCAATGTCTGATATTTCAGCATCTGGAGTCATGGTAAGTATTACCGATGGTGTAACGACCACTAGTACTTATACTAATAATAATGGGGATTATAATTTGTATAGAGGGTTAGGAACATTTACAACTACGCCTTCGCATAATTTCTTAGATTTTATTCCAATTTCGCATAACTCAACATTTACGACTTATTCTAATGAGGAAATAGTCGATTTTTGTGGAACAGCTAGTAGTGATATAGATGACGTTTCGATTGAATATTTTTCTGTTACTTCTCCTAACCCAGGTTTTACTGCTGAATATGTTCTGTCATTTAGAAACAATGGTTCAGGACTTCAAGATGGAGTTATAACATTACTATATGATGATGTTCGGTTAAATTTCGATTCAGCATCAATTAGTCCAGATGCGCAAGGAACTGGAGTGCTAACTTGGAACTATTCTAATTTGAATCCCTTTGAAATAAGAGATATAGAAATCAGCTTTAGCGTAGAGCCACCTCCAACTAATATGAATGGTGATTTTATTACCTTTTCAGCAGACATTACTCAAAATGGAATAGATGCTTCACCTAGTGATAATAATATAGAATTAAGAGACCTTGTGATTGGTTCATATGATCCAAATGACAAGTTAGTTGCCCAAGGGGAACATATTTTTTTAGATGATATTAATCAATATTTTCAATACACAATCAGATTTCAAAATATAGGAACTGCTCCAGCTACTTTTATACGCATTCAAGATGAATTAAGTGATTTACTTGATTGGGATACATTTATTCCTATAACAGCAAGTCATGATCATACTATTACAATAAGAAACGGAAGTTCTATTGAGTATTTTTTTGATAATATAAATCTACCCGGCAGTGTTGCTGATGAACCAAATAGTCATGGTTATATTGCTTTTAAAATTAAACCAAAAAGCAATTTACAAGTAGGGGATATTATTAGTAATAAGGCTAATATATTTTTTGATTTTAACTCACCAATAGCAACTAATTCTGCTGACACAAGGATTGTTCAGGATTCTGATTCTGATGGAATTTATGATTATATTGATAATTGTCCATTAGTTGCTAATCCAGATCAAAGTGATAATAATAATAACGGTGTTGGAGATTTATGTGATGATTGGGATAATGATGGAGTGATTGATATTGATGACAATTGTCCCTATGCCTTCAATCCTGGGCAGGAAGATATGGATAACAATGGCATAGGAGATGCTTGTCAAGATTCTGATAATGATGATGTAATTGATATTGATGATAATTGTCCAAACACTAGCAATTCTAGCCAAATTGATTCTGATAATGATGGATTAGGGAATGCTTGTGATGATGATGATGACAATGATGGTATTTTAGATGTAGATGATAATTGTACTATGATTCCTAATATTGATCAAGATGATAATGACAATGATGGAATTGGCGATGTCTGCGATTGGGATGATGACAACGACGGAGTAGGAGATACTGTAGATAATTGCCCTGATCTAAATGATCCCAATCAAAATGATAATGATAATGATGGATTGAGAGAAACTTGCGATGATGATGATGAGAATGATGGTATTTTAGATAAAGATGATAATTGTCCATTTAA